>DTYX01000277.1 GCA_012961655.1 Candidatus Poribacteria bacterium | reverse complement strand
AGCGGTTAATTCTGTTGTAAGGGGCGGTTAGAACGAAGGTTGTCTAAAATTGTCCACGGAATTTGGGCAACTGTAGATACCACGCCGAAAGATGCCCAAGAAAACCGATGCTTGAGACATTAGTGATGAATTTTTCACCTAAACACCTACATGAAGAACCCATCGAACGACCTGAACAACTCATGCTTTTTGAAAAGTTGGCTGAATATCAGAGAAGCGACCGAAGTTGCTCCTAACCCGCCGTTGCAGTTGACGGCTGGATCCTTGGTTTGATGGATGTTTTCGGGGTGCTGGCGAGTTTCGGTTTGTCCCTTCGCTTCGCTCGAGGACAGGCTTTCGTGTTTCGGCAAAACCCCTGCCGTGCTCGTCCGAGCATCGGACAACTGAATTTGGTCGTTAGGCTGCTCAAAACAGAGACAAGGAGGTGCGACGATGATAATTGAAAGACTTGTCGAGAAACTTCCCATCAGATCAGACTTTCAGAAGTTAGTAATAGGCTCAATCCTAACTGCCCTGACGATTTCATTGGGTATGGTCGGTATATTGAGACTAGCTGATTTCTCGATTAATGCCGTCATTCCATCAACATTTGCCGCGATTGGTGCGGCCGTGTATGCGGCAAGGATGCGAAAATCAGCTGGTTGAGACCATGGAGAAAATCCAACAGAATTGGGCTATGTTAAACAGCCAGCCCCTCTAAATGAACATGCGCCGTAAAATATCGCGAGGTTTTTATAGCCATATTCTTGCTTTCGTCTACCTCACTAGTCGCCAGCCTGAGGTGTCAACGATCAGCGCGGTGTGGCCTTTGTAGCGGTCGTACACTTTGTGCATGTCCTCGATAGTGTCGAAGTAGCCCACGATGTGAGCCGCACTGAAGGATTCGCCCGCCTTCACCGGCTTGCCGTGCATCTCCAGAATCATGACGATGATGTTCCCAGGTCGCTGGCTGCACCACGCCTCATAGACCACGGACGGTTCGAGCGTCAGACCGGCCAGCCATGGGCCATCTTCACCCGTCTTCTTATCCCGCAAATGGTACGCGCGAATGAAATGCTCCGGCGTTTTGTTTAAGTCGCGGCGATAGCCGAACTTCAAGTCCGGGGGGAACGGAGTGAAGAACTCGCTCGAAGGGATGCGCACCCCGTTGGGGCCGCTCAGATAGCTGAGGTAAATCTCGCTGAACGTGTCGCCCTTCTCGTGGCGGATACAGCCCGGCGTGTCGTTGCGGAGGAACATCTCCTGCGAATCGTTGACGCTGTCTATCTTATCCATCAACACGAAAAACCGCTCGCCTTTGGGAAACACGATAAGTTGCGTCCAGCGCGAGCCGGCTCTGCGGCCGGGAGCAGCGTACTCGTAATGATAAGTCGTCTTGACCGCGATGAAGTCTGTGCCACGGATGACGTCAGGCTGCACAGGCTTCATCCGGTGGCAGAGCTGCGGCCCCTCGACCATACGCTTACGATGACTGCTGCCGTGGGCCATGAGGGCATAGTATCGCCTCTCCGGTTCAGTCTCGTTCTCATACCAAGTATATCGGCCGACGCCGTGCCCGTCCGGGGCGAAAACTAAATCACCATAGGCTTCGTCGCTGCCCGCCTCCATGAGCCAATCGACGACCATCAAGCCATCGCCGACTTCTCGGAAGCCGGTCCTCTTGTCGAGGAACGAGCCCTTTTCGATTCCGGTCATCCACTGTTTGGGGTTCTTCTTGGGAATGACGGCTTCGAGTCTGTCGGTCTCGATTTTGATAGCGCGGTCGTCCTCGTTCACACGTACCCACTCGGTGTCTTGCATAGAATCCATCCTCCTCCGGATGCTGGCAGATTGCCAAACCAGCTATTGGTCCCATCAACTCACCAATTTATTGTATATTATACACCAATAATCATCAGAAGGCAATACCATAGAGACAACATGTATATTGAATTAAATTCACCGTTAAACTACGAGAACATCGAAGCGGCGTCCTTCATCCGCTCGATAATGGACAAATTGGCTATACATACATCAAGACATTTTTGACATTCTGTACATGCTGACGGTTTGACATCAAGCGAATTATACAATTCTGCGCCCATACTTTTGAGATTATTGGGATAGCTTGTGGCCATAACTACCGCCCGATAGACTTTTGAGATTTCGATATTCTCCGGGCAGACATCCTCGCAGTATTTGCATCTCATCAGACATGTTTGTCCGTATCGGAATTCCCTGCCCAATTTGCCAATCTCCGCAAGTAATTCCTTCAATTCTTCATCGTTCAATGGTTCAGTCATATTGCCGACAGCAACGTTCTCTTCGACTTCCTTGACATTTCGCATACCTGGAATCACGACGCTGATAGCCTCGTTGCTGGCGACGAAGCGTAAACTTCCGCGCGCTATCGGGTCATAATCAGCGCGCTGCCGTTCTTCCGCCGACATATTGCTGATGAGCAAACCATCGGAAAACGGTTTCATGATGACGATGCCCATGTCATGTTCCTTCGCCATCGGAATGACTTCATCTTCTACACCCTCTTGATTGATGATGCTGTGAGGCAGCAAGATTACCTCAAATTCATCTGAGTTTATGGCTGCCTTCATCGTTTTTAAGTCTCTGTGCATCGAAAGTCCGATATGGTTAATTTTGCCCTCTGCTCTGGCTTTTTTCGCGGCGGATAGCGAACCGCCTGGCGCCATCACCTGTTTGAACATGTCTCCGTCGCTGACGCTGTGTATTTTCCATACGTCCACATACTCGATTCCTAGTTCGTTTAGGCTAGTTTCCAAATCCTTTCGCGCGCCTGCCGCATCGCGAGTCACACTTTTTGTGGCGATGATATATTCATCACGTCGATCTTTTATGGCGGCCCCGATTTTGCTTTCCGAGTCCTGATATGCTCTGGCGGTATCGATATAGTTGATGCCCAAATCCAGCGCTCTATTGAGAGCTCTGTTGGCTTCATCCGCATCCACCTGTGGAAACTTTATCGTGCCGAAACCTATCACGGAAACGTTTAGTTCGGTCCTGCCTAATCGTCTGTATTCCATGGCTGAACTCCTTCATTTTTGTAATCGTAGGGTAAGCTTCCAGCTTGCCCTACGTCATGCCGATTACCCACAAATAAATCAAAACCCTAATCCTGCTACTCCAAAGAACCACCTTACCGCACTGCGGTGGACAAAAACCGAAATCCATCGAATATCTTCATAGCATAGAGAAGGTTTGGCGCATCGTAAGCTACCGTTCTTCCATCGATTCGATCGACAAACGGCAGAAAGCAGATAGTATCCGCGTATGAGGGGTCAGT
>DTYX01000276.1 GCA_012961655.1 Candidatus Poribacteria bacterium | reverse complement strand
CTAAACTCTGTGTCGGGGGTTCGAGTCCTCTCAGGCGCACCAAAGTTTATTTATAACTTTATTTCAGGAGGAAAAAAATCTAATTCATGTTCACAATTAACAAATGGAAGCTCGCACTGATTATCGGAATATTTATCCTTTTTGGAGTATATTTGATTCCCACTCCAAGCAGCTTTTATGGTCCAATCTATGGATATTTGGATGTTTGGATGCAGCAAGAAAATGGTATCCCAAGGCCGGAGGTGATAGAGGATGAATTTGTCGCGACTAAATTTGATTTAAGTAAAACAGTACTTCCCTCGGGCATCAATCTTCAGGAAGCTAAAACTCGTTTAGCAACGATTTTACGCGACCGGCTGGAATCTTTTGGGTTTACAGAAATTTCCGAGGAACAATTGAGTCAAACTAATCTTGGTATAAATCAGTTTAGTTTTGATACCACCGAACAGACAGAGTTTTTAGTAAAATTTGGTCGGTCTAAAGATGAAGTCGAAAAGATTCTTGGGAAACTCCAATTGTATGGCTCTTTACCTATCTCTATGAGGAGGATTTTGCCGGATAGACGGATTAATCTTGGGTTGGATTTGCGCGGCGGTGTTTATCTGGTTTTGGAATTAGACGCTGAGGAGACCAAGGAAGCTCTCCTTGCTGAACGGGAAACCTCAATCAAAGAACGTATGGCCAGTGAAAGAATCGCGGCAAGGGAAATAGAGAGGCAAGTGGGAAGAGATGCTTTAATTGTAAACGTGAGAGTTACTCCTGAACTTCTTTCTCGTTATTCAAATTCTCGAGAGCTGTATTTAAAGAAAGCGGAAGATGTTTTGAAGGAACTTCAGTTTTTCGATGACCCCAATCTTATTGAAAATAGCGAATCCTTAGCGAAGTATTCTCTTCGTCTCGATAAATCTGGGCTTGAGGAATATAGCAAATACGCCATTGACCAGGTTTTGGAGGTCCTCCGAAATCGAATAGATGCCTTCGGAGTTGCAGAACCGTCTATTCGACGCGACCCCAATAACCCTCGCATCATCATTCAACTTCCAGGCGCAAGAGGTTCCTCCCAAGCTCTCGGGGTTGCGAAGACAATGGGACGTTTAGAATTTAAACTGGTGAAACAAGCTCAACCGGTGAATGCGGATGGCAACCCTATTGATACTCCTTTGCCGGAAATTCCAGAAAACTGTGAAATTAGATATGGCGATGAGGACGAGTGGTATCTATTGGAAAAAGAGGTGCTTCTGACAGGTGAACATATAAAAAGCGCTGGCGTACAACAAGAACCTGGTACGTTCCAATTGGTGGTAGCTATGAGTTTCGACTCGCAGGGACAACGTCGCTTCGCAGATATCACCGGGGCTAATATCGGCGAAAGATTAGCAATCCTTCTTGATGATAAAGTAAAATCTGCTCCCGTTATCCGAGACAAAATCCGCGGCAATGCACAGATTGAGGGCAATTTTACCCCAGATGAAGCCAACTACTTGGCAAAAATTTTGAAAGCAGGCGCTTTTCCTGTGGGGGTTAGCGTAGCCGAAGAACGAACCGTAGGTCCGACGCTGGGACAGGAAGCTATCGATAACGGCGCCAAGGCTGCTATCATTGGTATGGCTTTGGTTGTGGTCTTTATGATTTTCTATTATCGACTCTCCGGAGCTATTGCTGTTGTCGCGTTGATTTTCGATATGGAGATTATTTTGGGAGCCCTTGCGGGATTTGGCGCTACTCTTACATTGCCTGGACTCGCTGGACTTGTACTGACCATCGGTATGGCTGTGGATGCCAATGTATTGATTTTTGAACGCATTCGCGAGGAACTGAGAACTGGCAAAACGGTACGCGCTTCAATTGATAGCGGATACCGCAGAGCGTTCTGGACAATCCTTGATGCAAATGTTACTACATTGATAACCGCTTTAGTGCTGTTCCAGTTTGGCACTGGCCCAATTAAAGGCTTTGCCGTAACTTTGAGCATCGGCATTCTCGCAAGTATGTTTACAGCCCTGGTTATGACTAAGGAGATGTATAGTTGGATATACCACGGCAAACAGATTGAGAAGTTGAGTATATAAACGTTTCACGCGCCCAAAGATAGGAAGTTGCTAGCTATTGTAGCTTTTCAGATAAAATTTCGCTTAGTAGACTTATAAGGAGTGAATAATTGGAACTATTAAGGGACATCAATGTCGATTTTATTAGCAAGCGGCACATCGCGTATGTAATATCGGGAGTAATTATTTTAGCTGGCATAATCTCTCTTGTCGTTAAAGGAGGTCCAGACCTCGGCATAGATTTCAAAGGCGGGGTGCAGATTCATGTCAAATTTGGAATACCGCTATCCGGCGACCCCGGAGACGAAAGTGCGACGGCAGTTACTATAAGTACCACTGCGCTTAATTCCCAGAGCTTTAACGTAGGCAATACCATTCACATTGCTGAAGGTGAATGGAGCGCATCAGCCCATATCAAATCGATAACGCCACATAACGGAACTGCGACCATTGAATTGACAAAGCCATTGGGGCGAGATTTCACCCAGGCAGCGATGATTCAACCGATTGTTCCCATACCGGTAGAGGAAATACAATCAAGACTGGTAAAGATAGGTTATCAGCCAACTATAACGCCATCGGGCATAGATGAAATGCTTATCTCTGTCGGCGCAACTGAAACGACTCCGGTTCCATTATCTGCTGACCCCGGCGATGGAACAGCATCTTCAGTTACTATTACTGTTCAACAACTTCAGACGCAACTTTTTCAAGAAGGAGATACCATTATAATTGAAGATACAATCGAAGGCAGAAAGATAAGTGAGAGACGTGAGATTAAGTCAATCTCAACTGATGACGATAAAGTGGTAATCGAACTTACGCAACCACTGCAAAAGGATTTCACCGCCACAGCAACAATCCGCTATCGCAATGTCGGCAGACATATCGCCAATAACTTACAAAGGGCTGAGTCAGCACAAGGAACAGGTTCAATCTGGAAGGTTATCCCAGAGGGAGTAAACATCTCCGAAGTGGGACCAAACATCGGCAGGGAGTTACGGTGGATTGCGATTTTTATTGTTCTTGGCTCCATGGTAGGACTTCTGCTTTATATCTCTTGGCGATTTGAACTGCGATTCGCGGTTGGCGCCATAGCGGCATTATTTCACGACGTTTTTTTTACCTTAGGGCTATTTTCTATTCTCTCTAAGGAGATAAATCTTCCGACGCTCGCTGCCTTCCTTACTATCGTTGGTTATTCTTTGAATGACACCATCGTCGTGTTTGATAGAATCCGCGAAAATGTGAATCTATTAAAAGGATGGTCCTATGATGATATCATCAATCGAAGTATCAATCAATCGCTCTCACGCACGATTATTACATCTTTGACAACGCTTATGGTTGTATTAACCATCTTCTCCCTCGCAGGGGCCGGAGAATTGAACACTTTCGCATTAGCTTTAATTATTGGTGTCATTATCGGAACGTACTCATCTATCTTCATAGCAAGTCCAATTTTACATGGTTGGCACTTGAGAATTCAGAAGAAAGAAACATAATTTTCATCGCCATCGCTTTGAAATAAGGTGCGAAGTATGCTTCGCACCTACTATCTACTAGGGGACCTGGCTGATGAATAATATGAACAAAATTGCTTTAATTTTATCTTTTATATTCCCCGGGTTTGGTCAAATATCAAATAGGGAATATATGAAGGGTATTACCTTTATTATCTTACAAATTATCTTCATCATCCTTGCATTCTATCCCGAATCAACTTTATTTCCTCTCGGCATGGTAGCAATACCCATATTGTGGATATGGGGAATGGTAGACGCCAGTCGAATTTATCACAATTATTCATCTGAACATCGACGATTACAAAGAAGACGCAACATTCGATTAACCATAGGAATCATTGCTTTTTGGCTACTATCTGAAGCAATCTTTGTCCCAATAATATTAAATATTAGAAGCCATTATAAAATTGCCTCAGAAGGACAGATTCACCATGAATTAAATTTTAGTGAAATATCGTCTGATGCGCGAAGCCATCTCGAGAATCGGGAGGGCTCTATAGATTCATCCAGCGATACTTCTCCAAATTCTTCATCTCTTCCTGAGAGTTCCACTGCAGTTAATGATAAAAAGGCGCCAGTTGATAATAAAACATATTCATCTTCTCCTATGCCAGATGACCTTGAATCACAGAATAGAAGACATCAGAACTCCACTGCTGCTAGTGAAGCCACCTCCCGAACCCCAGAAAGGACCTCGGCCTCATCCTCTTGGGTAGTTACTGTTAGCGTCTCCGAAGAGTATAATGAAATCAGTAAACTTTATCTTGAGTTACGTGGAAAGTATAACCTGGTACAGATAATTCCAGTATCCTCAAACCCAAAACAACATGCTTATGCCGTTGCCATAGCAGGTTTTTCAACGATTTCAGAAGCGGAAAATATTGCTGATGAACTGCGTAAGGATATTCCTAAATGTTTCGTTGCATCTTACGAAAATCCAGCCATACCGGTGAAATAAGTCCTACGTTTACCACAACTCTTAAAAGAATAGAGACAACATCATGCGCCAATTATGGTGGTTTATTCTTTGTGAAATTATATCAATTTTTGGGGTCTTTATTATTACATATTATATAACTAAAAGGAATAAGCAGAGGAATTCAGCAAATGATGTGAATAATATGAGTTTACTTATACACGGTCTAGCGCATGAAATTCGAAATCCCTTAAACACTATGGATTCTAATCTTCAACTGCTTGAGGAAGATTTGGAATTTGTTCGTGGTCAGAATCGCGCCCAACAGATTACAGAACCACAAATTGAAGTTACCCAAATCTTTGATAAACTCAAACGAGTGCGGTCGGAAATAGAAAATTTGGATCAAATTTTAAGGGCTTTCCTCCGTTATGCCGACCTTGCCAAACCTCAAGTGGAAAAATGCGATTTGAAACTTCTCATCGAGGAGGAATTAAATTTTATCGAGCCGGAAGCTCAGCGGCAAGGAATAACACTGATTAGAAAACTTGAACCGCTGCCCGAAGTATGGGTTGATACCTCCCAATTAAAGCAAGCGCTCCTCAATTTAATCATTAATGCCAACCAAGCAATGGAAAAGGGCGGTACATTAACTATCACAACTAAACTTATCAACGAACAGATTCGGATAGATGTCAAAGATACCGGAAGTGGAATCCCGCCTGAGAGACAGGAGAAAATTTTTGACTTATTTTACTCTACTAAAGAAGAGGGGACGGGAGTGGGGCTTGCAATTGTTAAGCGGGTTATAGAAGGACATGGTGGGAAAATTACTGTAAGTAGCGAAGTTGGGAAAGGAACGACGTTTTCAATTTTCTTACCCCTTAATCTCCCTCACTGAGCATAGGCGCTCACTATTCAATACTTTTGTTTATAACATGAAGTGCAGGAAACGTATTGCGTGTTTTCAATGAACAATACACGTAACACGTTTTACTTTAACTTTCACCGAAATAGAAATGAGGCGCGTAATCTTTCTGACATCTTATAAGGTAGGTGAGACAGAGCTTTATGGATAAAAAAATCTTGGTCGTCGATGATAAAAGATCAGAATTAGAAGCAATGGTGGAAGCCTTACAAAAAGTTGGATATCGAGTATTTCCCGCCTCAGGAGGACAGGAAGCTTTAAATCTGTTTGAAGATGTAAATCCAGATGTTATCATAACTGATATCAAAATGCCAGACATCGACGGAATGGAACTTCTTAAAACCGTTACGGGGGCAAATCCATACACTCAGGTGATTCTCATTACAGGTTATCCAAAAGCGGAGGACACTGTAAAAGCCGCGGATATTGGCGCCTTTTTTTACTTGCCCAAGCCGATTAGTATTGGTATTCTAAGAGAGACGGTGAAAAGGGCGCTGGAGAACCAAGACCTACGCATTCAAAATGTGCATCTGCAGCAGCAAGTTGATGAGAAATACGGTTTTTCAAATATTTTAGGAAACTCTAAGTCGATGCAGGAAATTTTTCGCACGATTAAGTTGGTTGCGCCAACCAGAGCCACCGTTTTAATCTGCGGCGATAGTGGCACAGGAAAGGAATTAATTGCGCGTGCTATTCATAACAACAGTCCTCGTAAGAAAAAGCTATTTCAACCAGTTAATTGCGCCGCTATACCGAAAGATATTTTGGAGAGTGAATTGTTCGGTCACGAACCCGGCGCATTTACAGGCGCCATCGGTAGACGACGCGGTTACTTTGAATTGGCTGACGGCGGCACAATCTTTCTTGACGAAATTGGTGAGATGAGTCCTGATATGCAGGTCAAACTTCTGCGGGTGTTAGAAGAGCGAGAATTTATGCGAGTTGGTGGAAATCAGATAATTAAAGCGGATGTGCGTATTATCTCTGCTACCAATAGGAATTTAGAAGCGGCTATGAAAGATGGCGAATTCCGAGAAGACCTTTACTACCGACTGAGCGGCTTCCAAATTAACGTTCCGCCATTAAGGGAACATCGTGAGGATATTCCAATCCTAGTATATGCTTTCATTCAGCAATTTAGTGAAGAAAACGAAAAGAAGGTTACGAAAATTACGCGTCCAGCAATGG
>DTYX01000275.1 GCA_012961655.1 Candidatus Poribacteria bacterium | reverse complement strand
TACCGGCATGGCGGAAACTGAAATCTATTCCCTTCCGTCGAGCTGCTATTAAACGCCTCATCCATCTTGTAGAGGAGAACGATATCCGGCTCATTCATACTTCAGACCTATGGATGAATTACTACGTATGGAAGGTAAGTCAAAAGACGGGTGTTTCCACGGTTTCACATGTGCGCAACTTACTTAACGCTGAACGGGTACAGAAGTATCTCTTCGACAAAATTGACTGTATCATTTCCATCTCGAATCAACTCAAGCAACCGCTTGTACAGGCAGGAATTCCCGTGGAGAAGATACACATTATCTATAACGGTGTGGACTTATCCGAATTTACCTGCGATACTCCGAAGGTAAATGTTTTGCGGCGGGATTTTGAGCCGATAGGCGATTTTATGGTGGGAATGGTCGGTAGGATAGAACCATTTAAAAAACAGAAGGACTTTCTTCAAGCGGCGTTTGAAGTGTTGAGGGTAAGGCAGGATGTGACCTTTTTTCTCATCGGCGCGTCTCATGCCGAACTGGGGCGAGGCGCTTATTTGGCAGAGATACAGAGTTTTATCCGCGAACATGGCATCGCAAAAAATATCGTTTTTACAGGTTTTCGGACCGATATGCCAGATGTTATGGCATCGTTGGATATTCTCGTCTCCGCGTCTGCGGGAACCGTCATGATTGAAGCTATGGCCTGCGGTATTCCCATTGTCGCTACGGATATTGCCAGTTCGTCAGAGGTGATAGAAGATGGTGTAACGGGAATATTAATTCCTCACAATGATATCCACGCCATGACGGAAGCTATCTTGCGTCTGCTTAATGATGTGAGCATGAGACGGCAAATGGGACAAGCGGGTAGAAGACGCGCTGAAGAACGATTTAGCCGGGTGCGAAATGCTCAACTAACCCAGGCGGTTTACGATAATTTACAAAAATTGCCCTACGGTCGGGAGATTTGAAATTTTTTGAACTTATTTTGGAGAGTGCGACGGCTAATGCCGAGAATTTTGGCTGACTGAGTTACATTATAGTTAGTCTGTTGCAAGGTTCCTAAAATCAATTTTCTTTCCATCTCCTCTAGCGTCATTCCCACAGCGACGTCAGAGGCCTCAAACTTTTCCTTCGGTCTGAATTTCTCAGTAAGGTGCTCGGGAAGAATGACATCACTGTTTGTCATCAAAACTGCCACCTGAATCACATTCTCCAATTCCCTGACATTGCCAGGCCACGAATATTTCAATAGTAGCTCTAGCGCTTCATCTGAAATACTCATGGTTGATTTTTTACCATACTCTTCGCTATATTTTGCGATAAAATGCTTTGCCAGCAAGGGAATATCCATCTTTCTTTCTCGCAGAGTGGGCAACGTAATTGAGACAACGTTAATGCGATAATATAAATCCTCCCGAAATTGTCCGTCTTTAACTAACCGTTCTAAGTCCTTGTTTGTTGCCGTAATAATACGCACATCGGTTTTCAGAGTTTCCGCGCCGCCGACCCGTTCAAATTCCCGGTCCTGTAGAACCCGCAAGAGTTTTGTTTGCAGTGTGGGACTCATATTCCCAATCTCATCGAGGAAGATGGTTCCATGGTCAGCCAATTCAAACTTTCCTGGTTTCGCCGAGAGCGCGCCGGTAAAAGCCCCTCGTTCATGACCGAATAGTTCACTTTCCAATAAAGTTTCGGAAAGCGTACCGGAATCGATTTCCACCCATGGGCCGTTCTTCCGATTGCTACTTTGATGGATAAAATGAGCTAGAATGCTCTTGCCGGTTCCCGTCTCTCCGCGAATTAGAATTGGGGCATCTTCTTTAGCGACTTTCGCCAAAATTGTCCCAATTTCGACAAACCTTTTGCTTTCACCAACCAGCCGTACCCTGTCGGAGTTCAGTTCCTGCTGAATCGCCAATTTTTGATTCATCTGAGTGAAGAACGCCTTGCCTAACTCCTCCTGGGAGATTTCGACGCCACGTTTGTCACGAATCTTTTCAAACATCTCGCTCGCTTGTTTAAGTGCTCTGGTCGCGGCTTCCCAATCCTTCTGCTGTGAGTAAATTAGCCCTAACACATAATGAGATTGTGCTCGGATTTCTGGAATTTCGACCGCTTCTAAGACTTCCAGGGTGCGGCTGTAATATTCATAAGCGGAGCTTAAGTTCCCATCGCCGCAGTACGCTTCCGCCAGGTTGAAGGCCCGCCAGCCGGTCACGAAGCACTCTTCGTGGGTGCCCGGAGCCAGGAGGAAGCGCGGAAACTCGCCCTGTGAAGCGTAGAG
>DTYX01000274.1 GCA_012961655.1 Candidatus Poribacteria bacterium | reverse complement strand
TAACCGCTTCTTCGATGAGTTGATGCTGGTCTTGGATAATTGACAACACAAAAATTGTAGATGTGGTAGCATAAATGACGATGAACGAAATGATGACTTTCAGCCGGAGACTCATGCATCTTTTTCTTATTCGTCTCATGACCTTTACACCGCAATTATTACGATTCTTATTGACTTACTCTTGTCCCCCTTGAAGAGTTAGGAATTCTTAGGTTTTGCGCCTCACAAAGCGCGATGTTACCAATTACCATATCTCTTCTGCCATAACGAAGTCGTCCACTTTCCACTTTTTGACATCCGCCAGCGGTTTGAATGCCCGGCGATAAATTAGTTTCGCCTCGGCTGTGGGTTCGCCCGTGTCTTTTGGCGTCAAAAAGACATAAGTCGAAATGTCCGTCTGCTTCTGTTTGATGCGGTTGTCGGAAAGGATGCGACTCGCTTTCCAGTCGGGGACGTTTACATTGCCGTTTTCATCCGCAGTGATTCGGGCGAAGCCTTTGCCCGGTAATCCAGCGTAACTGCCATCTTCAGGCGCGCCTACGCCCCCCAGTCTGGCACAGTCTCGCCTCTCAGGAACTTCAGAGAATTCCCATTCTCATCTTGAGCGGTCACTAACAGAATAAGATTTCGCATCCAGATTCCTGTGGGGAGCCGGTGACCCGAGTTGGCGTTTGTCACGGAAACCGTGACAATCAGTTCATCGTCTTCTTGAGCGGCATCAATTTCGAGATAAGCGGCGGTGCCCAACTGTTTTTCCGTCGCCCCCTCAAAGTGATGCGGATGTATGGTCTGCGGGTCGCGTTGTACTCCCATCATTTCTTGAGCCGCGCCATCCACGACAAATTTATAATAGGGCAACATCTCCTTACGCCAATTGGTATGGCAATCTTGACATCTCCTACCCTTGTCCGGATGGTCTGCCGCCAGTCCATCCTGCCACACTTTCCACTCTTGATAAGTCCATTGGGTTGGAACAGCTCTGCCACCTTCAAAAGCCTCTGGGTCGTCATCGGGGTAAACCTTTCGGTAATCCCAAGTTTGTCCGTTCTCAAGTATACGAGCCTCCTGATGACAAGAGGAACAGAATTCGCTCGTTTCATACAGAGAGCTATATGACGCCGCCATCGGCATCGCAACAGTGTCGTCATACGGCCCGAAGGCGAATACGCGGCGCATCATCATCCCCATCCCCATCTCTTGGCGATTTAGCGAGATAGCGCCGTCCACACCGGGGCGATTATTCACCGCAACGCCTTAAATGTATTCTTAGCGCCGATGTCGATTTCAGCTACTTCGGCTTTCAAATTAAATTCTCTAACATCTTCGCCCATTTCACTTGCGGAAATTTTTCCGCCATCAACAGCGTTTCCCAAAAGCAACTCGCCAGCCGCTACCGTCGCCAATCCACTCAATCCGGTTTGAATAAATTCCCGCCGATTCATAATTTTTTCATCTCCTTCTAACCTTATCCCAATCCCAAGTCCCTCTTTTTCTCTTCAAACTCTTCCTTTGTAATTTCGCCTGAGGCGTATCTTCGCTTTAAGATTTCCAAGGGGCTTTCATCTCTCCCTCGGTTTGTCCGACTTTGGTCAACTATCCACTTGACTAGAAAGACTATCCCGACGATAACTGCTATCCAAAAAACGAACATCATGATACCGCCCCACATTCCAAATCCATGCATCCAACCGTCCCACATCATAGTTACCGTCTCCTAATAATACGAGTTTTTCAGTTAGCGGATGCTGGTTGAGTAACGAAGTATTATCGAAACCGAGTGAGCGGTCATCCGCTTGGTCTTGATGGTACGTCCTTCAGGCTACTCAACCGAAGCAATTGCGCTACTACAACACCTGTTAAACCAAAAGTAACAAAGCGCTATAGGTTTTCGATAGCATCGCGCAGTTTCGCCGATACCTCTTTGGCAATCTCTTCCAAAGCTGAATTTTCCACTATCGAAACCATCATTAGGGGGTCAATTGCGGATACCACCGACTTGCCTTCGTCATTTTCGTAGACGATGACGTTACAAGGCAACAATAATCCAATTTCTATCTCCGCTTGCAAAGTTTTGTACGCCAACGGAGGATTGCAGGCGCCCAAGATTACGTACTTGCGGAAGTCCACGCCGAGTCTCTTCTTGAGCGTATCTTTTACGTCGATGGTTGTTAAAACTCCAAATCCCTCTTCCTTCAAAACTGCCGTTACCTTTTCAACCGCGGTTTCATAGGGTACAGCAATTGTTTTTGAGAAACCGTAATCTGCCATTTTCACACTCCTTATCATAATTAGTGCACTGTTAAATTTGTTTTGATTATAAAAAAGATAAATTAGGGTTTGCTAAACAAATAATTTGGAATGAAATACCTATCGATAAAACCTCTTATAAAATCTACAAAAATCTGGCAATTCAGTTTGAAAAGAAATACTACAGTTGCTATCAATTTAGCTACTATATATCTTATGTATATTACATAAATTTATATAGCCAACATACATACTGTAATGCATGTAATTCTACATATAGTGATAATACATGTAATGATAATACATGTAATGTTAATACATGTAGTGTTAATACATGTAAAAAGCATAAATGTAAAAAGCATAAATGTAAAAAGCATAAATGTAAAAAGCATAAAT
>DTYX01000273.1 GCA_012961655.1 Candidatus Poribacteria bacterium | reverse complement strand
GTCGTAGCAGCACGCCTCCGTGCTGCCACTTGTGATTCATGCAATGCTCTCTCAATTTTCGGGTGAACCCAGTCGAAACATTATTCTTGACAATTTTCATCGAAGTAGATAATATAACCTATAATGGATAATCAACAGAGTAAAAGAACCAGGTGCAAATGATGAATAAAATACATAAACGTTGGTTTAGCATCGCGCCGCTCTTTGAACCAAGCGGAGGAGCGACAGTTATTGAACCGCTTTCAAGTGGTTTTGGCTGGTGGGCTGGCGCCCCTAGCGTTCTGTATGATGATGATGTGAAAAAATTCTACCTTTACTACCGTATCAGAAAACCGCGCGAATTGGGACGAGGAACGAATTGTTTCATTGCAGAAAGTAACGATGGCGTGGAATTTAAAACTATCTGGGAGGCAAGCAAAGACGATCTGAATACCGCTTCAATGGAGAAAGCCGCGCTGGTAAAAACATTGGATGGTCGTTCACGACTATATATCAGCTTTGTTGACTCTGAGGATAACAGATGGCGAACGGATATGTTGGAAGCGGATAATTTTGAGCAACTTGACCCCGCCAAGCGAGTGAAGATTATTACCGCGGACGACGTGGGCGTTGAAGGTGTGAAAGACCCCTACGTGATGATTATCGGGCGGAAATACTACATGATTCTAAGCTACGCGCCCAGTCCAAAACGCGCTGAGGAGTTGCAACGGGATATGCACGCTACCGCTGATGTCTATAATACCGGGTTGACAAAATCTCATTCAGCTTTGGCAATCAGCAGCGATGGCGTCAATTTCCACTGGTTGGGGGATGTCTTTTCGCCGAGGGAAAGCGGTTGGGACGCCTACGCAGCGCGCCTGAGCAGTGTGCTATACATTCCGCCGGTCTTTAACGTATTCTACGACGGCAGCGCTAGTGTCGCGGAAAATTACGAAGAGAAAACGGGACTGGCTATCAGTTTCAATCTGCAAAACTATATCAGAGTAACCGAAGATGGACCGATTTTGACCTCCCCACACGCGTCCGGTTCGCTGAGATACATGGATGCAATTACGGTTAAAGATAGAATCTATTATTATTATGAATACGCTCGACCTGATGGCTCGCATGAACTGCGATTGAATATAGTTTGATTATAAGCAGCCCGCGTTTTGTTAGAGATTAAATCGGACGATATGCGTCAGGTACGCTGGTTTTAACGACATCCTCTTCCAAAAATTCCTTCCACGTCGCATGCGTCCATAGCGCGCTCGCGCGCACCAGTTGGCTGCATGCTTCCTTATGCTTGTCTTGCTTGTATAGACTAAGCGCCTCTTCAAAGTGACCCTTGGCTTGTTCCAAAAATTCTCTTGCTTCTTGTTTTTTGAAGCTAGAGAATCCTTCCGCGATGAGCGAAGAGGAGTATTCATAGGTCCCATTACTCAAGTTATCCAGATACGGTTCTAAAACACTCCAGGGTTTATCTAAATAATCAACATAGCGTTCTGGGTCGGGAAATGTCTTTCTTTC
>DTYX01000272.1 GCA_012961655.1 Candidatus Poribacteria bacterium | reverse complement strand
TGTCCTCCTGCCTTCTTTGGATAGAATTTGATATTCTTTTTCTTCCAACACCGTCATTCCCATCTCACGAAGTTTCTGCTTCGCTTTTCGGACGCGCTCACGCTTTTCTTTCAATAAACGTAGAAGTAGCTTAGCATCCTCAAAGGATTCTTCAGCACCGACGAGCGGCTGCCCAGGCTCATGTGGAGTAATTTTGAGTTTATCAGGCATTTATAGCACCTCCTATGAGTCCACGATAAACAGTTTCTATAATCCTCTTGACATCGGCGAAGATGCAATCGCCTCTGCGATTCTTCTGGCTGCCTCTAACTCAGCTTCTGTCAGAATATGAACAATGACTAGATCTTCTTCTACAAGCTGTTGCATTCCTTCTGCGATACCGTGTCTTTCGTATTCCATCCAACAACTTGAAGGCACGTGTATGGCGCTGAAGTATAACTCTAACAAGTCAACTCTACCGCACTGAAAGGCGGAAATCAGCGGCCCGGTATTAGCAACGCAAATTAACTTTTGTTCTTGCAATAGCATGTTTGGCTATGTCTCTAATCAAGTTTGATATTCCTCTTTCGTTTTGCTTTTACTTTACGACGACCATCTTGCGATTAGCAGGTAGATTGCCAGCTTTTATTGATTTTTCATGTATAATTTACATTCGTGACAATAATTCGTGCTTCTTTTCCTCAAATTCTTCGTCTGAAAGAATCCCTTGTTCTTTCAATTTAGCTAATTGTTCAATCTGCTTTGGGATACTTGCCGTATCGTCCACGCTTTCTTGCCTTCTAGTTTGTTCCGGCGTTGAAGCACCTGTCTGCTGCCGAAAGGAATTTGTAAGATGGCTTTCTGATTTCCTTGTAAAACCGAGCATCAACAGTATCAAACCAACGATTACAAATATAGCCGCTGCTCCTAAGCCAACGAGTGTGACAACCTCGTATTCAGAAAAGGGCGGTGACCAGCTATGTAATTGTCCGGCAAAACTTGTAAATCGGGTAATCACCCAAACGCCTAAAACACCCCCAATCACACACACAATAATCCCAATTGTAAGCATTGCCTTAGGCTCTATTTTGTCTATCCTCCGTGTAGAAGTTACTGTTGAACCAGTTTTACGTCCCCCTTCGAGAAAAAATCTAGGTTTCTTGCGAAGTCTCCAGATTAAGACTCCTATACCTGCTATTATAACTAAAATCAAAAGTTCCGTTGGTCCCAAACCAAACATTTTTCATTCCTCCTTGCAGTGTTTCTGCAAAAGAATGTCTTTTACAAAGGAAGGATAAAGGTAAGAAGGAAATGGCAAGAAAGCTGCGCGATTATCCTCCTCCCTTAAAGCTTCTCCTAAAGTATTTATTATTTATCACTTCATGCCTTTTCAGCTAAAGCCTTTAGAATTTTATCCGGTGTAATCGGCAAATCGTGAATGCGAACGCCGATAGCGTTGTAGATAGCATTAGCAATGGCGCCGGAGCCGGGAATATTGGGCGGTTCGCCCAAGCCCGTAACCTTCCGGTCGGTGTCGAACATAATCGGTACCATTTCTGGCATATCCATAGCGCCTGCAATTTTATAATCTCCCAAGTTCGGATTGAGCATGACGCCGGTGGGTACGTCCATCAATCGGTTTTCCAGCAGCGCGTAGCTTAAACCTTGTGTCATGCCGCTGATGACCTGGCTTTCAGCGGTTAAAAGATTCAAAACCAATCCACAGTCCTGGACGGCAACCATTTTCAACACTTTCACTTCGCCAGTCTCAGTGTCCACCTCCACTTCAGCAAATTGGACGCCGGATACATCGCTCTCTGAGAGCCCTTCTGCCCAGCCGTCCTGGACGGAAATCGTTTCCGTTCCCAATAGTGCTGTG
>DTYX01000271.1 GCA_012961655.1 Candidatus Poribacteria bacterium | reverse complement strand
CATCTTTATAAGCGAGACAAAGCCAAAACCAGAAGAATGTCACTGTTCCGACGATGGTTGACAACATAATGGCGATGGGTAATCCTCGAAGGCTCGTTCGCGTTTGCTGGACAAGTTTGAAGCCTTCGAGTTGATGCGGCATCGGATGGCTGCGATAAGCGCGAGTGATGAACCAGAAAAGCGACATAACGGTCAGATTAGCCCCAACAATTCGTCGGGTTCCCAGCAATTTAGTCAGCATCTGTTCTGGCCCAGCATAGTGTAAATCATGTACCGGCGTTCCCAACTCAGCGCGCATACGCGCAATTGCTATCGCGAGCAAAAAATATAATGCGAAAAACGCCACCGCAATTTTTGCCCCCATACCCGCTCGAACGCAAAAAGCTATGAGCAAGATGAAACCCACCAGTAGACCAATCACTGCAGTGCGATAGTGTAACGGTTCACGAGAATCATCCATTACTTTATCAGAGCGAAAAAGATCTTTTAGGACGCGTTTTAAATGCAAACGCGTCGCCCAGATAGCGATTAATCCTAAACCGAGATAGGCGCCCGCCGCTTGCTCTGTCACATAGGGAAAGCCTGGAAGACTGCGCAAACCCAAAATGCTTGCCAATACGTTTTCAAACCTCCATACCCAGAAGAAGAACCAACACGAAAACGATAGGTCTAACGGTATAAAAAATCCAAGTCCTATGACGAACGGGTAAAAGGATATCGGGATAGAACCGATTGCGTTCCACGGCTTTTCAGTGAAGAGGGTGATATAACGGCGGCGAACCGGTATTTCGGGTATCATTGGACAAAAATAACGTAGCCCATTGATGAGGTCAATCCCACATCCGATTGCAAAAGCTATCCACATTGTGCGGTTGCGAAAGAAGGAAACTGAGTTGCTCGACAATTCAAGGGGGAGCTGAATTATGGGATAACTGAGCTTCTCCTGCTCAGTCCACTGACGGCGCACAATCACCGTAAAACATAGCATCACAAATAACAGCACAAATATGAACCCAACCCACCATGCCATAGGGACGAGCCAACCGCGGATGTGCATCCAATCGTAGATGGTGGAATTGCCTTCGTAGTATCCTTGGAGAACTCTTTTGTCCGAAACCGTGAGCCATGAAGGTAGGTAACGATGAAAAAGCTGCGCCCACTCGTTCTCCGGACTGGCAAACCAGAACGCATGTCCCACAATCGGCACAAGTATCTCAACCATATCGTGCCCACAGATAGCCGATGCTATAGCTACCATAACGAAGATGACAAGGAGGTCAGATTCATTCAACGCAGCGCGAGGCGCAAAACGCTTGAGAAGTAAATTTAAAAGCCCTATCACAAAAATGGTGAAGACAGCGTTGAAAAACAGCGACACGATAGTGGGGTGCCCGGAATACCACACGATTTCCGTCATCATAATCCAGTAGCAGTGAGCCGGAATCAAACACAATCCCAGAATGATTCCCTTCAAGGTGATTCGTTGTTCTGAAAGCAATTTAGTATCGTTCATCATTTTTGTAACAGATACCTTTGTAACCCAAATTTCTATTTCAGTAGTTCACAATGACGGATGCTCCAACTTGTTGGGGGAACTTCCCGAACAAGTTCGGGCTTCCATTTCTATTCTATCATAGTTCCAACCTTCCACCGGACGGCCGAGGTTGTCTCCGATAGCTCCACCGGCTAAACAGCCGTTCGAGATGACAAGCAACCGTAAGCCGGAGGCGTCCCTTCACGAAGTTTACCCTCGAGCGAAGCGAACATACTCCTCCAACCATGCTGTGATGCTCTTTTATATCAGCGGTTTTGCTTGCTCCAAAAACTGCGCTATAAATTTTTCCGGTTCAGAAACGTCAATATCAAAATCTGGTAATTTGATAACCAGTTGTGGCATTTCCCATACCCCCTCATTATTCGCCCTTGGACTGTCAAGTTCACTTCATCAAAATCATTTTCCTCATAGCGAAAAAATCACCAGCTTTGATGCGATGGCAGATACTGTTGTAGCTGTAAGTCCTTTAGTTTCGTCGCTTATGACCACTTCCAAGCCGTCAGCGGCTAAAGTATCATGAGTCTTGACATAATCTCGAAGCATGCTGTTTATCCGCGCTTGATAGTCCTCCCATTGTTTTTTGAACCAATCCACAATATCATCTTCCACAGGGATGATGGCGAAATCTTGAATTGTTCCTAAATCTAATTCACCGATGGTTTTTGAATCCTCCCAAACTTTTTCCCCTTTAACATAAATTGTTCGCTTGAATTGGTTCAATTCTGCTTCGGTTAAAGGTTGCGCATCAGGGTCGGATAACGCGGCGGCTTCGACCTCTTCATCTGTCATTTTGTTGACGCGCTCCCAATCGGTTTCATCTGGTATATTCTCAAGTTCTTCAAGGGTATACCGCAAGATATTTTCTTCTTTCATTTTTCGTAGCCCTCCTTGCTGAAATAATTCTCCGCGCATTGCCACGCCAAGTATAGACGACATAAAGAATTATTCGCTCGGAACGCCCAAGCGCAATAATTCTTTCTTCGCCGTAATCATAGCGGTCGTCTATCCATTCAAGGACATTGCCGCTAATAAAGATTTTAGTCGCACGCTTGAAGCTAATGCCGTGCTTTTTTATATTCTTGAGATTTTTATTTTCGTCCCATTCAAATTCCATCTATTCTTCTCCGTCACGCAGGTTAGATAGCATCCACTGCGGCTCTAAGCGCGTCCATGCCAACACCGATATACTTTTGGGTCGTGTTGACGTTAGCATGTCCGAGTAATTCCTTTGTAACCATGATGTCTTTGGTGACTGCATATATTTTAGTTCCGAAAGATTTTCGTAGACTATGCGTGGTAACTTTGCCTGTCAATCCAGCGTCGTAATACGCCTGCTTGAGTCTTCTATGGGCTTGGAAGCGTGATAATCTATCGCCGCTTATCTGTGATGGGAATAGCGGTGTATCAGATGTAATTTCTCCCTGTTGGGATAGCCATTCAACTAATTCTTGAATAGCGTCCTTAGCCGCTTGGTTCAGTGGAATAGCTCGCGCTTCCTTTTTCCCTTTCACCTGTTGCTTGCGAAGGTTCAAAATATCAACGGGTCTACCTTTTTCCCAAACATCGCCAACGTTTAATGACAGGAGCTCCGATATCCTCATTCCGGTTTTGATGCCGAGAATGAACATACAGCGGTTTCTAACTTCATATCGTCCATCGAATGCTTGATATTAATCTTTTCGATTTCTGTTTCTGTTAGCGGTCTTGCGCCTTTCATATCGTCATCACTCCTTTAAATTATAGTATAACATAATTTCCGCAACATAACAATGACGTGCATCGAAGCGGCTATCTTTTTCAGCGACATAGTTATCACTGTCCTTCGTAAAAAATTGATGGCGGCGGGCAGGGTTTGAATCCTGCTTAAGTTATCGCCGCCAATTCGTGTTATTCGTTAAGTTCGACTGTCGAAAAATCAGCGCCCGAATCAATACCCGCCCGCAACCGTGTAATGATGCTTCCGTCGTTAAACGTTTCGCATATCTCACGACAGCTTATCGCTTTCTTTGTACCGTTCGCTTCGATTAGCCAAGTGTTTAGCTTCTTATCCATCTGAAGTTTACGGACGCCTTCCGCTTGGGAAGGCGCCTCGCTTGCCTCTTGCTTATCATCGTCAGCTGCGTTCATCAGCTCCTGGCATCGCTCAATGAACGCCGCTGAATTGAAACTCCAGTTGTTATCAGACTTTGGACTTCTCTCCACTTGCGTTT
>DTYX01000270.1 GCA_012961655.1 Candidatus Poribacteria bacterium | reverse complement strand
GTAGCCGAATTCACCAGAATTCGGGTGTATCCGTGTGTATCCGTGGCTAATTATCTTTATCAAAATATATTTAACAAAGCAATACTATACTTCCGCAGATTTTTGATAATGTCAGTATTGTACCTCCGCTTTGCGGAGTTGGGGGAATTTATTGTGCTCTTCTGTGAACACAATCATAGAGGTCATGTTGACCTATATCCGCGCCATCATTGAGTTTTTATCAGCGCCGTCTGAAAATCTGCGGCTCTATAGTTGACATAAATTATTGCATACTATAGAATAAAAAAGATTCGATGTAACTCAATTTTCGCTTAGGCAGAGGTGAAAGCATGTATGTATGGAGATGTTCGTTGTGTGGATTTAACACCGAGGGACCTTTTCCTCCAGACTTCCATTTTTGTCCTGTTTGCAGCACACCACGGGAAGGTTTCACCCTAGATATCGATACTCTAAACGACCACTTTGCCCATTGGAACGCCAAGATTTACAGACAGATTCATTATTCAGCCAGGACAGGAAATTATCTGTTGGAAGGAAAGGGTACGACGCGAAAGTTTATTAATCTTGACAACTTGGTCTTTCTTCCGGCGATGGTAGCTCGATTTCCACTGTTGGAGGAAGAACATGTAAACACAGAAGTCGTTATTGGCCCTAAGGCGAAAAAACCGATGATACTCAAAACCCCAATCATGATTTCTGGTATGAGCCTCAGCGCGTTGTCAAAAGAAGCCAAAATTGCGTTAGCGAAAGCATCAAAAATAGTGGGTACAGCGACAAATTCCGGCGACATCGGGATGTTGCCGGAAGAACATAGAGAGGCTGAGAAATATGTCCTCCAGTATACGCCAGGTCGTTTCGGAATTTTTGGCGACACGCTGAAGCGAGCGGATATGATAGAGATTAAATTAAGTCAGGGAGCCAGGCCAGGGATGGGGGTAAAAATCCCCGCCAATAAGGTAACTGCTGAAATTGCCAAGGCCGGGCGTATTCCAGTTGGTGAGGACGCGATATCTCCGTCTCGTCATACAGATATAAACTCCCCGAGGGAACTAGGCGAACGGATTGAATTCCTGAAGGAATTTACCAATGGTGCGCCGGTTAGTTTAAAAATAGTTGGTGGCAACATCGAAGCCGACTTGCAAGCAATGCTGGATAACAATGTCCGCCCTGATGCCTTGGTAATCGACGGTGCAGAGGGTGGTATTGACATCGCGCCTGTATTTACAGAAGACCATATCGGATTACCATTAGCATATTCCCTACCGAAAGTAGCTGATTTCATGGTGAAACATCGTCTGAAAGAGGATATGACCTTGATAGCGGCAGGCGGGCTTAGAACCGGGGCGGATTTCGCTAAAGCTATCGCTTTAGGGGCAGACGCGGTGTGCATCGCCAGCGCAGCCAAAATTGCGATGGGATGTACCTACAATTGCTTCTGTCACAGCGGAAGGTGTTTTCGGGGTATTGCGACAAATGACCCAGAACTGAGGCAACGTTTGAAGCCGGACGAAGCGGCCGTGAAAGTGGCGAATTTCATCAAAGCAGCGACAGAAGAGATTGCTAATATAACCAGAATCGTCGGAAAAAACGATGTGCGTCTTCTGAACAAAGATGACTTAAGAGCATTAGATTCTGAGATTGCAAGAATTACAGGTGTTGAATTAGCTTGATGGGTATTCGACAAGATGGCAAAAGGGTACAAAAAACTTAACTATTTTAGCCCAATTGCCCTTCGTCCCTTTATTTTGAAACATTATCTGAACGTCTGTAGCACAGTTATTGGGCTTTAGAGATAACATTTACAATGAGAAAATCGATATGTCAAATGAACTAAATGAAAAACCGAAGATTCACAAACGTCCCAACGTGCTACCAATTTGTTTAGCGGCGTTTTTCAACGACATGGGGTCAGACATGCTTTTTGCGTTCTATCCCCAATCAGGAGGGATGACCCAATTTGGGATAATCACAAGCGCAGCGGTGCTTATTGGGTTGTTTGCTCGTCCTCTGACGGGATTCATTTCGGACATGAAAGGAAGACGGCATTTCATCTGGGTGGGTTACCTACTTCTGCTTATTTCTCGAATCTTTCAGGGGTTGCTTTTGTCACAAAGTATTGGCAGATTGCTTTTTTATTCGCCTGCCATGGGATTTACAAGGGATTCCTTAAGCCTTCACAAAAAGCTCTGGTCGCAGACCTGGCGCCAACTGAAATGCGCGCCACGATAATGGGCACGTACTCATGGGCTACTGGTCTTTCAGCAATTCCCGCAACTGCTATTTTCGGGCTGTTATGGGATTTGTCCGGTGGATGGAAATTGCCTTTCCTTCTGAGCGGCGCATTCATCGCATTGTGCGCATTATTGCTGGGATTGTTTGTTCATGAACC
>DTYX01000269.1 GCA_012961655.1 Candidatus Poribacteria bacterium | reverse complement strand
TTTAAAACCACGTAGCTATTTTATCTTTTGTTATGATGCTAAGCAGGTGGATTTATTGTTATATACTTTACAAAAACAGGGTATTAAGCCTGAAAGGTTTAAGCGCACCATTTCTAATTAGACAATACTTCTTCCTCAGAAATCGAGTTTTCGAGAAAAACTCGGTTTCTATGCTCGATATTTTTCATCTCAGTACTCCGGTTTACAACCGTCGTTCCCTCATGCGAAAAAATTTCAGCAGCGGTTCGATATAAGGTTTATCTGTGAACACATCAATTGCATCGACATTTGTTGAGCGAAGAATACGCTCTCTTTCTTGTACCCTGTCTAAAGCGATACGATGATACTCTTCTCTCACTCGTCGGATGTTCGTATCGACAAGGATTTTCTCATCCGTTTCGGCGTCTTCCAGTTCAAGAATGCCGACTTTAGGCAACTCTAATTCTCTCGGGTCGGTTATTGTGACGGCGATAATGTCGTGACGTTTATTGGCAATCCGCAAAGGCTTTTCATAATCGATTGCAATGAAGTCAGAGATGAGAAATGTAACCGTCCGGCGGATGGTTACTCTGTTCAGATATTCCAGAGCGACGGCGATGTCCGTGCCTCGTCCCTCCGGCTGAAATGAGAGCGCTTCGCTGATAACTCGCAATACATGCCGCCGTCCTTTTTTGGGGGGGACGTATTTTTCGATTCTGTCGGTAAAGATAATCAAGCCGACTTTATCGTTGTTCTTAATAGCAGAGAAAGCGAGCACGGCGCAGAGTTCAGCGGCAAGTTCGCCCTTGAGTTGTTTTATTGAGCCAAACTTTGACGATGAACTCGCATCCAGGACGAGCATAACCGTCAATTCACGCTCTTCGACGAACTTTTTGAGGAATGGCCGTCCCATGCGGGCGGTTACATTCCAATCTATCGAGCGCACTTCATCGCCGGACTGATATTCACGTACCTCCTCAAACTCCATCCCCTGCCCTTTGAAGACGCTTTCGTACTGTCCCGCTAAAACATCGTTTACTATATGACTGGTGCGGATGTCAATTCGACGCACCTTTTTGAGAATCTCTTCTGGTATCATGATAAGGTGGTGTTAAACAAGTAATGCTTCGTAAACCGCTCTCCGCGTCTCTGTGGTTTTTTTATAGCATTACATATGATACACTACCCGATTTAAATACTACACCTAAGAGAGCAAAATGTTCCATAATTTTGAGAGCATTTCGACGCGTGGTTTAAGCGCGCCCTGAATGTTTTCTTCTGTTGTCGCACCGGCCTCCTTTTGTAAATTTCTGTTCGTGGGGAATTTCACTAAAAATCTTGCCAAATTTGAGTTTTTATGATAGACTTTTAGAAATCCCAGATAAAAGCAATAACCTACAGTGGTTAAGATTTGTGCGATTGAAAGTAGTCCCGAACGCTTATGCCGACGGGATAGAGGACTTTGTAGCGCGTCCATTGGACTTCTCAGCCCATAAATGGCCAGAAACATTCTTCTATATTTTTAGTAACTATGAGGTGTTAAACTTAGACAAGAATAGCAATCCTGTCAGAATAAATAGTGAGGTCGTCGAGATGGGAGCTTTTGAGGTTGAGGTTAAGGTGCGAAATTGGCAAGATCTTTTTTTGCTTGGGGAAGAACGAAGTGAAATTGTTTGCCAAGCGCTGATAGATTCTTGCGCTATCCAGTTGTCCTTACCAGTGGAACTCATCGAGAAGCTCAAGTCAAAGTCAAAATACCGGGTGTGAAAGTTTTTCAATAACTATAAGGGAAGTGTTCTGAATGTTTGGCAGAAAAGAAACTAGAAGGTCATTTTTGCTCTCGATGATTATTCACGGGATTGCTATTGTAATTCTGATGTTCTATGTTTTTGGCATTAACGAAAAGATCGAACAAACTATTGAAACGGTGTTTTATGACCTTAAGCCTAAGACTACACCACGTCCCAGACGAAGGCATATCCCAAAAATAGCTCCCAAACCGATTATACAGACTCGGGATTTTATGCCCTCTGGCACAGTGAAAGCTGATTCACAACGGCCCGCGCTTGTGGGAACAATGCAATCCGCCACAAAACCTGCGACTATCACAGAATATTCAAGCCGCAAGTTGACCCAAGGCGCGCCATCCGCTTTGAAAGACAATCGAACGATTACTCAAGTTGCGACAGCAGCGAAGATTGCAAAAGTTGATGACATTTCGCTGGCCGAATCATCTGCTCTGGGAACGGCGTCAAAAGGCATCGGCTTGCTTTCTGACCAGTCGCAATCCGGCGGAAGCGAAGGCGGCGAGGGTAGCGGAATGGGGCGAGGCAGCTTCGGCAGCGGACGCGGGCAAGGCGGAAGCAACTCTACGCTTGATGGAAAGCGAGCCGGTCTTTCGCTATCGGATAACGTTAGCGCAACAACTATGGGCGATAATCTTGAAGATATTGCCCAAAGTATGTCATTGGGCGATGTAACAGTTCCGCCGCTCCCCCAAGGTGAACCAGGCGGCAGAGTTATTGGCAGAGGCAAGGACATCAAAGGGGTATTCAGGCTTGTCAGGTTGAAACATAATTTGGCTGATTGGTGGGATGATTCAACATCCATAATAGGCATTGTTAAATGGTTAAATGCCAATACGCAAATTCGAGCCGATATGAATGTTGAAGGTGGTTCTTTGCAATTGACCGACGCAAATCTGCTTAAAGCGCCGTTAGCAATGATGACCGGACATGACCCAGCGCTTGTTCGCCAGCGCTTATCTCGTTTCCAACAAGTCGGTTCCGTCGATGTGCAGGAACGGATGACACAAGCTGAACGAGCAGCCTTGCGGAAATATCTGTTGGAAAGAGGTGGGATGATTTTTTTCGATGAATGCGGACATAATTCCGTGAGCTTTCCACTGAAACGGAAGTTGATTTCAGAGTTAAAAGCAGCGCTGCCGGAATATCTTGTAACAGCTATCCCGAATAAACACGAGATTTACTATAGCTACTATAACCTTGGAGGACCACCGGTAGGCGCCGCCCAATTCTGGATTCACGGTGTGCGCGGTCCAATGCCAAAATATCTGCAAGCTCTTATAATCGATGGCCGATTAGCCGTTGTGCTAAGTGGACGTGACTATCTATGCGCGGCTGAAACGGTTAATGTTCACTCCGGGAAGATTTGTAAAGTCTCTTCTGTCTACCGATTTCTCACAAATGTAGTGGTCTACTCGTTGACGCACGGGAAAATAAGCGATTATAGTGATTATATCCCTGTAGATGATTCAGAAGCTGTCATATTGCCTCGCAAAGCTCCAGTTGTCCCTCAAGCAACCCCAAAACAATAGATGATTCGCGTCTGAAAAAAAGATTGACAAGACAAAACTATTTATGGTAAAATTATTAAAATTTTATTAAGTTTCTCTAAATCTAAGGTTAAGGAGGGAAGTAGTGTGAAAAAGGTAAGCTTCATAGGAACCTTATGGTTAATCGGATTGCTCTTGATTATTCTGTTATCAAATGGTGTGGCTACAGCCGGAGATATTGAAAACATGGTCGCAAACCCCGATTTTGACCAGGGGACAACCGGTTGGAACCTCGGATGCTTAGCTGATGGCGCCGCCGGTGCATTGAGTGTAGAAAAAGTGAAGCCAGCAGTAGGTGGGGCTATGGGAGATTGTTTGTACGCCAAGATAGATGGCGTCGGCAATGACGCTTGGGAGCCAGAAATACACTCACCGAGTTTCGAGGTGAAAAACGGTAAGGTTTACACAGTATCCTTCTGGGCGAAGACGGAGAAGGGAAGTGCAAGAACAATTGGCGTTAAGTTCGAGCAGCTCGATACGTGGGTAGGTCCTAGTCAGAAGTTCGATTTAACCGACGAGTGGACCGAATATCACTTCTCACCCACGATGACTATGGGCAGCCCGCCGGCCGTGGTCATCCATATTCAATTCGACTTT
Source organism: Candidatus Poribacteria bacterium (assembly GCA_012961655.1). Taxonomy (GTDB): domain Bacteria; phylum Poribacteria; class WGA-4E; order DTYX01; family DTYX01; genus DTYX01. Next base: position 3,893 of record DTYX01000269.1, on the reverse strand, counting down.
ATGAAAGACGATGTCTGGTTTGACCATTTCCGTGTGTATCAGGGCGAATATGTAGCGGAGGACATCAGTCCAAAGCAAGCAATAGAACCTATCGGCAAACAGGGCGCGACATGGGGGTCTATCAAGAGCAAATAGTAAAAATGTTTTCAATATGAGTGCTCCTTCCAATCGGAGGAGTGCTTCCTTGTAGTTTTTCCTTCGCACTGCTAACAAGTGGTTTTCGAATTTGGCAGTGGAAGCTGTCAAATTTTAATTACTATTGCTCAACCTGATAATTGAAAGAGGAGGAAATCATGTTAGTACGTCTTTGTTTATTGATTTTAGCATTCTGCCTATTTGCTGGATTCGTTTGGGCAGATGTTGAAGCTCCAGTCAAATTCGGGCCCCTCGATTTGACGGACTTGGGGAATTTTCATGGAGCTAAGCCCGTTGATGCAAATACGCCGTGGAAATATTGGGGCGCCAGAGAACCGGTTGTCACACCGGATTGGGTTGTTTTTCCAGTCAAAGGTAAGTACAGATTCATCATAGATTCTCAAAGCGACCAGTTCATACCAGAAGATACGAAGAATGGTATCTTTGCTGAGATAGACCTCAGAGGACGCTTTCATGGGCTGAATGGCGTCAAGAAGCTTGCCAAAAACGTAGGGGAGGAGAGGCAAGGCGAGCTACTTATTCTTCATACCAGAGTCAAGGCTGACTTGGCAAAGGGCGAACGATTTACGGAAATATTAGAAGCAGGTACAGTTGACCCAGAAGGAGCTTTAGTGATTAACGACGACCAGAAGACGGGCATCATCGAGGTAAAAGCAGGTATGAAGGCTCAATTAGCCATTTGGTTCACCAATGATAAATGGCAACCAAATCCTCCACCTGCAAAAGATAGAAATTTATATGTTTTCTCATTGGAGGTTTTGATGCCTGAGGGTTTTAAACAGGCGGTGGATGCAAAGAATAAGTTAGCGACAACATGGGGGCAGGTTAAAGGCAAATAATAATATTGTTTTCAATATAAGCGCTATTTCCATCGGAAGTAGTGCTTTTTCTATATTGACCAAAAAATCGACCGACTGTAAGATGGGCGACGAATGTGATATAAGGCAAGAAGAAATTTTCTTTGGCATAATGATGATAGATATGGTAAAATAAATATCAGTTGATTAAAAATTGGCAAAAGAATTTAGCAATTGTTAATTTTGCCAAAACTCTAACAATTAACATTTTTAAACTGACTAAAGGAGGATATCATGCGTTACTTGTTAGTGGTGATGATGGCTGCAATGTTAGCTACAACCGCGTCAGCCTACAATTGGGAAGTCGCCGAGATAGGCGGCGCTGACAGCGAGCAAGGTCCCTACGAAGGGGGCACAGTTGATCTTCTGGGACCAGATGGATTCGTTGTTACAGCTAAAGGAGGCGATATCTGGGGTAATCTGTTAGGATGCACTTTGGTTTATATCCCTGGTGTAGCTGGTGATTTCACAATCCAATATACCGTAGAGGAACATACTGGCGACCCACCAACGACCTGGACCAAAGTCGGGGCAATGGTCGCCCAGGACATCGAACCGGATACGCCTTATGTGTTCTTAGCTTCAATGCCCAGTAATGACCCCACCGCTCTCAACGACAAGGGGTGTAAAATCATTTCCCGCCCCGAACGAGGAGGCGGCGCTGGACCAGGAAGCGACGGATTTGCTCCCTTGCAATGGCCGGTGACCTACAAACTTGTTCGCGAAGGAGACTTGTTTACCGGTTCACTTTCGTTTGACGGAGGAAAGACCTGGCAATCCATAGCCGCTCCGGAACACGATAAAACGGATAATCAGACTGTTGTATTTGAAGACCCAGTGATACTGGGGATTGCAATCAACGGTCACAACGCAGGTCAGACGACTGGAACAGCTAAAATCACCAATATTAAAATTACTGGCGGCGGTGTTACACCAGTTGAGCCTGCTGGAAAAGCAAGCACAACATGGGCAGCGGTAAAACAGCGGTAAACTTCTGATAGCGATGTGGGTGTAATATCGCCCACATCGTCTCTTGAATAAAAAGTGAGGAAGATGTCATGGTACGCAATACATTAATAATAATTCTTATCATAACAGTGATGGCTATATCTGCATCGGCATATACAAAGGATGATTGGAAAGTTGCCGAGATTGGCGGTCCCGACAGTGAGCAAGGACCGTATCAAGGTGGAGAAGTTAAGTTCCTAAAAAATGGTTTCATCATCAGCGCGACAGGTGGAGATATCTGGAGTAACAAGTTAGGATGCACGCTTGCATATATCGACGGAGGAATATCAGGTGATTTTACTATCGAGTATACCATCGTGGAGCATACCACTGACCCACCCACGACGTGGAGCAAGTGCGGCGCTATGGTGGCCCAAGACCTCAAACCGGATACGCCTTATGTATTCCTTCAGTCAACATGTAGCAATGACCCAACTGCCGTCAACGACAAAGGAACCAAGATTATCACTCGTCCTACACGTGGAGGCAGTGCAGGACCAGGCAGTAATGCGTGGACCCCTCTGAAATGGCCGGTGACTTACAAACTGGTTCGTGAGGGTGACTTGTTCACTGCATCGGTCTCATTTGACGGAGGGAAAAGATATGAGTCGATAGCAGATCCAGCCGATGGCAAAGAGGACCACACGAAGCTTGCGCTGAAGGACCCTGTCATCTTGGGAATTGCCATCAATGGGCATAATAGTGGCCAAACGACGGGAACAGCAACCGTTGTTGATATTAAGATTGACGGAAAAAACGCCTTTGCCGTTGAACCCGTTGGCAAACTGAGTATGACATGGGGGACTATCAAGAGCAAATAATTCGTGGCTCATGTCAAATATGAGTGTAAGTTGTAATCTATCCAGCACCAAAGGTTTAGATTGGGATTTTACTAAAAAATACGCAAACATAGCGACATTTAGAAATGGAAATGATAGCGATTTCGACAACTTGGAATTCATTAGGGCATGAAGATGGCGCACAACTGTTGGCGGAGCTAAACGATTTGGGATTTGACGCGGTGCAATTGGATTGTCGAATAACAGAGAAGTTGCTCATCCAGATGCGGCCGCAATTTCATACAAGCATGGCAGTTGTCAGCGTGCATAATTTCTGCCCCGTGCCGCCTGGAGTGTTGCCAGAGAACGCGGACGCCGACCTATTCCTACTATCATCGCCTTACAAAGATGAACGAGAGGAAGCCGTCAAGCATACTATTAACACAATCGAGTTGGCGGCGGATTTGGAGGTTCCCGTAGTCGTGCTACATTTGGGGTACGTTGATGTGAAGGATGAAAGTGAGCGACTTTTTGAATTGTACGAGTGGGGCGAACGAGAATTTTCCGCTTTCGAGAAGTTAGTGACGGAACTCCGCGGGAAACGTGAGAGCAAACAGCAAAAATATCGGGACGCTGTGCTGTTTAGCTTGGATAAACTCAACAAGCGCGCCATGGATTTAGATGTCTTGTTGGCTTTGGAGAATCGACAGCGATATCATCAAATCCCGGATTTTTATGAATTAGAGTTGTTTTTCGCAGAATTCGAGGGCGGCAATTTGCGTTACTGGCATGATACCGGCCACGCCGCTATTCAGGAAAAAGTCGGTATCAAAAAGCAGGAACAATTGCTGGAAACATACTCTGAACAATTAATCGGCATTGAAATCCATGATGTGAAAGACCTCGACGAATATTTCCCACCAGGAATGGGTGAACTGGATTTTAAGGAAATCTTACAGCACGTGCCTGGGGAAGCGGTGAAGGTGCTGGAAATCAAAGAAGCGGAGAATGAAGAGGAGATTATCGAGGGATTAAGAATCGTGGAAGGGATTGCAATATAAGCCTTTCGAAGTCTTTTCCAAGAAGTCTGGAA
>DTYX01000268.1 GCA_012961655.1 Candidatus Poribacteria bacterium | reverse complement strand
TTCACGTTCTTTTTTCTCCCCGTTTTTGTCCACTAAGACCATTTTTAACGTCGCCACCCTGTCTTTTGGGGCATTGGCGGTCTGGTCTACTTTTTTGAGAATTTCGTCGCCTGTCAAGGCTAGGCTGGTATTGATGGATAGGCTAAGCGCCATTATGCAAGCTATGCCTATCAAAATGGCGTATGTTAAAGTTTGTCGTAACATTTTTTTGCCTCCTTTTTAGCTGTTTGTAGTAAGGCGATTTATCGCCGTCCCGACAAAGTCGAGAGGCAAGCTCTGACGCGCAATGAATTGCGCTACTACGAACGACTTACGAACCGCGCCTTTGTCAATAAAATCAAAGCTGGCAGCACCGTGATGGCGCCCAAGGCGCTGGTGAACATCGTCAAGGCGGTCAGCCAGCCGAAACGTTGCAGCGGCACCAGAGAAGACATCATCAAAACTAAAAAGCCCATCATCACCGAAAGCGCATTGATGACGATGGCAACTCCCGTCGTCTCTAACGTCTTTTCCAATGCCGCTCGTTGGTTTGCCTGTTTGGCAAATTCCCCCTTGAATCGGGACGTGAAGTGAATAGTATAATCTATCCCGATGCCGATGGCTATTGAAGCAATCATCATGGTGGCGGTGTCCAGTGGGATGCCCAAGTAAGACATCACGCCAAAGTTTACGAGGATAGTTAAGGCTATGGGCGCGACTGAGATTAAACCGCCGACTATGGATTTGAACTGCGCCCAGAGCAGTAAGAATACCAATAACAACGCGATGAGCAAGCTGGATATCTGGCTGCGCATCAATTGTCTGTCTAACTCCTTGTAAATTGGGGCGATACCAGCTTGCTGGATTGAAAGAATAATCCGGTCTTTCTCAGCGTTCTCCTCGCCGAAAATGGAAGCGTATTCTTCCTTTGAAATCGCCATCAGGTTTTCGTTGACTTCCCAGACATCTGCTTTCAAGTCAGAGGTAAATTCCTTGTCGTTGAGCAATTCCTGCGGCAGGAAACGACTCAGGTTTGACAAGATTACGGAAACTCTCCCTTCACGAATCGTCTCTGAGATGATGGCGGCGATACTTTCCGCTGCGTAGTCCAAAGCCTCTGGGTCTTCCGCTACGGTTTCTTTGTCGATGTTTGAACTCAGAATCATTTTGACCTCCCCCAAAGAAGGGTTGCCGCGCAGAAGATTCCCCCTTTGAAGAAGGGGGATTAAGGGGGATTTACGGAAAGCCACTTTGACCTTTTCGAGCTCACGCTCTTCAAGCATGATGTCTGCTGCGTCGCTTAAAAAGTAGTCGCCTATTTTGTCAGCGATTCTTTCGGCAAGCAATTTAGTTGGCGCTGTTTCGCTTTCCTGAATGCCCTTTGCTACAATAAGTTCAAGTTTACTTTGGTCAAGGTGGTAGTCGGGCATCCGTCCCTTTACATCAAGGGCTATCTGCTCTGCGATACGTTTTATACGTGTCTCTTCCAATTTTTGGCGAACCGTTTCATCTGTTTCCTGGAGATGGACTTTGATTAGCTCTTTTGGCAAATTCTCAAGATATCGGTTGACGGCATCAACCACTTTGATTACCCTGCCCGTTTCCACTGTGCCCAATTTTGCCTGGATGACGGCTTCAGTATGCTGAGAATTAATCAATTGGTCGAGGATTGAGTTCCCTTCGATGAAAAACCAGAGATTCCCGACGCCTTCTTCCGTTTCAGGAATAGTATATCGGTCGTTCATCACGTCGTTCAGTTCGCAGATAAGCGTTGCAATCGACTGTGGGTCATTTACATCAGGAAGGGAAGAGAGATATTTTTCCGCCATGCGCATCTGCTTCAGCACGAAGGGATTTTTTATGTCGCCTCTGACATAGAACTGAACGGGTATAGAGCCTCCGAACTTCTCTTCCATCAACTCTTCGGCGAGCCTTATCTCTGAGCCTTTTTTGAAGTATTCTACCATGTTGACTTCGCGGGAAAGGAGAGGCAAGCCTGCCAGAGCACTAATAAATACAATAATCATGATTATCACGATTAATTTTTCTCGGCTCAGCACAAACGCCGCCCATCTATCCATGAATCTGATTACCCATATTCCTTCCTCTTCGGTCGGCTCTTTTTTATCTTCCCCTTCGTTGTGATTTTCTCTACGTTTTACTTTGAGAAGACTCAGGACTGCGGGCAAGAATGTTATGGCGATGAGCGTGGCAAATAGCACGCCGCAGGCGGTGAAAAAGCCGAACTCTTTTATCAATGACAAGTTCGAAGTGAGCAATGATATAAATCCTATCAAAGTTGTTATACCTGCTAAAATCACAGGCACGCCAACTTCAGATAGCGCCAATTTTAAGCTGGATTCCTTCTCCGATTCTGACCTGACGTCTTCGTAGTACTTGTTGACTACGTGGATGCCGTATGCGCTGCCCA
>DTYX01000267.1 GCA_012961655.1 Candidatus Poribacteria bacterium | reverse complement strand
TGATATTGTCAGTGTTTCAGCAATTACGGCTGTTGATGGTTCTTTTTTCTTTGTTGACATATTTTGATTAATCCTCCCATTGAAAATTTGAATCACCCTTTACTCAATTCCCTCAATCGCTCTTGCGCTTTTGCTAAGGTTCCATCAAGCGAAAGCGCTCGACGGTATCGTTTCATCGCCTCCTCTTTTTGCCCCAAAGCCTCGTAGATAAGCCCTAAATCATGGCAGTAATTGGCATTCGTGGGTTCTAATGAAAACGCCCTCATTTGGGCAGATAACGCAGCCGAAAGATTGCCGTCATTAAAATAAACTGTGGCTAACATATTATAACTATTCGCGTTACTTGGGTTCAATTGCGTTGTTTTGACAAAGGCGTTTACAGCATTACTATTCTGCCCTAATCGCATGTACGCATACCCTAAGTTCTCATGATACAGGGCGACGTTGGCATCTTTGTTTATGGCTTGCTGATAGGCTTGTGCGGCTTCGTGGAAACGGTCTTGAGCGTAATAAACATTGCCAAACTGGTTATACAAACGGGCATTACCGCCGCCAAGCGAAATAGATTGACGATAAGCGGATTCTGAATTTTTATAATCTTTTTGTCCATAATACGCATCGCCAATATCTTCATAAATGCGTGCTTGTCCTGCGGCGTTGTTGGGAATCAACCTTAGCGCAACCTGATACGCTGCGATTGCTTCAGGATAGCGTTTCAGCCCTTCGTGGATCCAACCAAGGCACCGATGATAATATGCTGTATCGGGTCTCAACTTGATGGCTCGTTGGATGGCAACGAGCGCGTCGCTGTGAGAACCCATATAGTAGTGGACGCGCGCCAGCCTGCTATAGTAATCCGAATCTGTCGATAGAAGCCCAACAGCCTTCTGACAAGCAACAAGCGCCTCGGTATAGCGTTTCAAGGACAGATATGCTCCGGCTAAGTTATACCAGTAGACGGAATTGGTGGGGTCAAGCTGCGTGGCTTTCTCGTATTCCACAGCAGCTTGGGCGTCCTGACCCGCCTGGCTAAAATTCAACCCTCGTTTGTTATGCTCCAAGGCGGAATCAGCATCTTTAATGCCACCACCTGCGGGCGGAGACGGCGATCCGCCCCTACTCGCGGACGCATCAGACGGTGACGGCGCACTATATACCGGAGCGCGGAGAGAGGGAAACGCCCTTCGGATAGCCGCCTGCATCTCTCTGGCGCTCTGCCACCGGTCCTCAGGGCGCAAGCCTAACGCCTTCAGAATAATCTGTTCGGCGTTTCCTGAAACCTGCGGGTTATGCGTCTTGATAGAAGGCAACGGCATATTCTTCGTCAGCCGTGTGGTGGATTCAGGAGGCGTCTGTTTTGTCAAAAGTTCATACAGCGTAGCCCCAAGCGCGTATATATCCGACCGGCCGTCAGTTTGAGCGGCGCCATATTGCTCAATCGGGCAATACCCAGACGTTCCTATTTGAATTGTATCTTTTATCTTCCCCGGTTTGTAAGAACGGGCGATGCCAAAGTCGAGCAGCCGAACAGCGCCACTCGCTGTGAGTTTGATGTTCGAGGGTTTCAGGTCTCGATGGATGATGGGATTGGGTTTTTGTTCGTGTAGATAAGCAAGAATCTCACAGAGTTGTTCCGACCATGCCATGACCCGGTTTTCGGTCAGAAAGCCTGGTTTTTTAACAAGAACATCCTCCAACGTATCTCCTGCTATGAACTCCATTACCATATACGGTTTGCCGTTCAAATCGAAAAAATCTACTAAAAGCGGCAGCCCAGGATGGCGCAGTTTCGCCAAGAACTCTGCCTCTGAGCGAAACAAGCGCAGCGCGTCAGCCAATTCCGCTTGACTCATGTAGACGCCCAACTTCATCTCCTTCACCGCCCGACGGACGCTTTTGTCATCGTGAGCTAAATAAACCCATCCCATCGCCCCACCGCCCAATACTTTCGCAATTTTATATCGACCCCGGAGCAACGTACCTGAACGCAAAAGCCCTTTCATCGAACAACCGCAGTAGTTGCAAAAATGGGCGTCTGGATTTTTTATGATTTTCCTACAGGATGGACATTGCATGTTAGACCTTACCTCTTTTCGGAAGTTATATTCACTCCATTTCAGAATCTTCCACCTCAGTGCTGACCTCAGGGGTGTACCATGATGGCCATTCAGTCTCTTGTTGTGATTTTGAGCGGTATCTATCTAGTGGGTCATCCTTAGGGGTGTACCATGATGGCCATTCAGTCCCTTGTTGTGATTTTGAGCGGTAACGATCCAGCGGGTCTTCCTCAGGGGTATACCATGATGGCCATTCGGCCTTTAGTCTTCTCTGAACTTCATCCGCAGCTTCTTTTTCTTTCGCCCACGTAAGCTCAGTTGAAGGAATGGGAGAAGTAGGGGAGGTAATCGAAGTTGTTGTAGGAACCATCGCTTTCCGTTCCTCGTTTGGATTTATGCGCCCTCCTATATAGAACCCGCCATAGATTATCACAGCCGTTAAAGTTATTACAATTATGCTTGTTACAAGTCTGCGGCTCTGGGGTAGTTTTCTTCCACAACGAAAACAGTACACTGCATCTTCAGGATTATCTGTCCAACACCGAAAACATCGCATAGATTACCACCTATATTTTAATAAAAAACCATTACTGAGTTGGCGGATGCAATCCCAAAGCACGCCATAAACGTCTAATCCGAGCGATGCGTGGACGATTCATTTGGAGAGCTTCAATTGTTGCCCGTCCGCAAATTGTTTTTCCGATGATGAAACTTTCGTCGTCACTCCACTTAAAATGCCGATTCCAATGTTGTCGGCGCGGATTGAACAACGCCACACGCTGCCCTGTCAGTGGGTCAATTCCTCTAATTTTAGTAAATTTCTTGCTGTTGCAGTGGGGACAGGCCAGTGCTAAATTGTCCAACGTTGTAGGTCCACCAAGGGCTTTTTGGTAAATGTGGTCTACCTCGAACTCTTCTATCATAAGTTCCTGTTGATTTTTACAGTATTCGCAAAGTTCTCTGGCGCGTTCAATTACTTTTCGCCGGAGCCTTTGTGGGGTTCTTGATGGGTTCACGAGCGTGCCCCATCGCCTTCGTCTGGAATCGTCTCTATCTTTTGTTTCCGTTGCGACAAAAGGTACATAGCCTCTGCTTTCTCCAACGATTTCTGTTCAAACTCCTCTATCAACCCATCAAGTTCAAGCTTTTCCGCTTGGGTAATTACACCCGCGTTACTCTTTGAAAGCAAGGCGCGCATCCGTTGCTTTTTCCTCTTCGGAAATCTGTAGGCAATCTGTTGCTGTAAGACTTTTTCATCTGCGAGGGATGTAATGCACTGTTGTTTCATTTCAAAAAACTTTTCCTCAAACTCCATAAGTTCTTGAGGGCTTAACTGTTCAAGCGCGCTTAACAATTGTTCTATTGTGAATTTTGTTGTGATTTGTGTAGTAGGCATGTTTCTTTTCCTCCTTCCAGGAGATGTTGGCGGGTGTAGCTTCGACTCTTAGCTATCACCTCTTCATGGTACTTTTCGTCTTTCTCGTAGACAAGCCGTTTCATTTCAGATTCAACGGTCACTTCAATGCTTCGCGCCAAATATTCCCGCGCTTTTAGCTTTGCTTCGTCCAAAGTATAAAGGGGCTAAGGGGGAAGCGTCCTCGCGCAACGAAACCCGCCGGCATAGACAGGCCTTAAAATATTATGCGAAGGATCGGCACGGCCGCGGACGGAGACGGCCAAGACGAAGCCGTCAGAGTAACATGAGCCACCACGTAGCACACGGCTGCTCTTTACATTTATGAAATCATTATTCACAAAATTGATAAACCCGCCTGCCACCGGGTTGTTTTTCGGACTCTTCGCATAGAAGCCTTCATCATATTCATCCATACACCACTCCCAAACGTTGCCTGCCATATCGTACAATCCATAACCATTGGGAGGGAAGCTGCCCACAGGTGAGGTCGACCACCATTGATCTCGCCCATCTCTGTCTTCATAATTGGCGTTATCGTGGGTGATAGCATCTCCCCACGGATATCGCTTGCCGACCAAACCACCGCGCGCCGCTTTCTCCCACTCCGCTTCGGTGGGAAGTCGTTTCCCTGCCCATTGGGTATAAGCAGCAGCATCATACCAACTCACTGCTACCACCGGTTGGTCGGGAGCGTTGGCGGCACTATCTTGCCATGGTTTATATATTTTTTCCCTGAATCCGCTTCCAGTCCAACCAAGATCCGGCATCTCCGGTTCATGGTGTCCTGTGGATTGGACAAACAGACGGTATTGAGCATTTGTTACTTCGTACTTATCAATATAAAACTCATCGAGGTAGACGATGTGGACAGGGCGGGCGTCCCCGACTTCGTTGAATGGATCGCCCATCTCAAACTCCCCAGCAGGAATTCGTACCATTTCAACAATAGGTATGGATTCAACAGGTATGGACACAGTAATAGGAGTTCCGGGAATAAGGGGTTGTGTTATTGCTCCAATGGCTATAATAACTCCATTTTTGCGGATTTCTGCAACAAACTTGCGATATTGCCCAGATGGAATGGTATGGAATTTAACAACCTCAGGTTTTCCAGTAAAATCAGTGTTTTTTACCATCGTCTCCATCCCATCTCCCATCACCTTAACTGTTAGCGTATAAGGTATACCTACCTGTATTTCTGAGTATGTAACTTCTGCAGCAACTGGGCCTGTCATCGGGATAACTGAAATAGCAACAGTCATCGGTTCGTTTGGTATGAGATTTTCTGTGGTTTGTCCGCCATACCAAATATTGCCATTTTTATCCCTAACCTCTACCGTAAACACGCGGTCTGACCCAGAGGGAATTGCTGGAAATTCAATGCGGGCTTGTTTCCCACTGAAGGTGGTTTCTGATTTCATCTCCTCCATCCCTTCCCCGGTCACAGTGACAATCAGCGTATAGGGTTCTTCAGCCAGCATTGCAAAGGGTGCTACGAAGGCAATGCGAACGGGTGTTTCCCCAGCAAGCTGGTTGTCTTCTCCACACGCCACGAGAAAGAGAATACTTACCAAGCAAGCAATTGTTATTAATGTCTTCATTTGCCGAACCTCCTTCCTTAGTAGACGAATACATTAGGCTCTGCAACAAGCTCTGGCAGCCCGAAGCGTAGCGAAGGGGTGTGATGGCTTAATATACTCTCATGAATGTCAAAATAACAGTCTCTCATTGCCACAAATTAGTATCTATCAGTTTTGTACTTATGGTGTATTTTCCGTATTGAGTAACAAAAAACCGTCCATCGGGAGTAAAAGTCACTGAAACAGGATTATAACGCTGGTATTCATCAGCGTAGATTTCCTGAAAAATCGTCATTTCCCACACCTTGATAACTGGAGATCCACTATTAATAATAACTCCACTAACGGCTAAATACCGGTTATCAGGGCTAAAACTCACGGAATTAGCAATGATGGAATCAATATTAGGAAATAAGCTTTGTACCTCTTGGAAGGTTGTCATATCCCACACCTTCACCGTCTCATATCTCGCCGCAGTAACTAAATACGTTCCATTGGGACTATAAGTCATTATAGTGATATCATTGTTATGCCCTCTTAGTGTTTGAACTTCTTTGAGGGGACCGCTGTAAGGGTTGTATGTGAAAGTCATCATGTCCCATATCTTCACAATCTTTCCTGATACACTGGCTAAGTATCTTCCGTCGGGACTAAAACTGACGTACTCTCCAGTATTAGAAGAAGCACCGATTTTTATGTCCCTATCCTTCATATCCCAGAACCAAATATATGATGTAAACCCGCTAAAAGACTGCTTTTCTCCTGCAATGGCAAGTAACTGTTTATCGGGACTATAGCTTACCGAACGGAAGACATATTTGTATTTATTATAATCGTATTCCAATGTTTTAATCTCTTGGAAGGTTCTCATATCCCATACATGAAGGCTAATATTGGTAGCGCCAGCTAAGAACTGCCCATCAGGACTAAAACTTATGTCTTCAAAATCATGCTGCGGAGGTGATAATAAGACTTGGACTTTCTGAAAGGTTGTCATATCCCACAATTCCACATCCCCTTTTACAATAGTAGCGAAATACCGCCCATCAGGACTGAATATAGTACTCCCCATTTTCAAGACAAAAATCGGAGCGAAATAAGGTGGAAAATCCCACTGATTTAGTCACCGCCGAGACGCAGAGGAC
>DTYX01000266.1 GCA_012961655.1 Candidatus Poribacteria bacterium | reverse complement strand
TCCCTGTCCTCTAAGCACTTCGATAATCCGATTGAGCAGGGCGCTGCCGTATGTAACGTACTCTGCATGGGGAAAATCAATTAGCTTATCTCTATCAAACGTAAAAGCAATTTGGTAACGGTTGAAAAAACGTCTTACCAGCTCTGAGGGGATAGCGGCGGTGTAAACCATTGGAGCCAGTTGCCGCAGTGTCGCGCCGAGTTGACGTAAAGCCTCTATGACAAAATCCTGAATGAGTGTGAGCGATGAACTATTCATCTTTAGTCATTTTCTCCTCGCATTATGCCACTCCAAAAATTTCATCGATACTTTTGCTGAGCCGCTTATCTTCCATAAATTCTTGCCGTGCCTGGTCTAAACGCTGACCGAGAATTTGTATCTTTTTGTGGAGTTCGATGTCGCTTGAGGCGCCATGCCAGATTTCCCAGATACGGGACTCAAAATCGGTTTCTTCTTCGAGTTGGTCTAACACCATATCCAACTCACCAACGACCAAATCGAACATCTTGATTTGATTAGTGAACATTTCCAACAAATAATGTCCTAATGTGCCAGCGCTGGTCAAATTATATATAGTCACGTCGCGTTGTTGCCCAATCCGATAAATCCGCCCTAATCGTTGTTCCAGTTGAATCGGATTCCAGGGGATGTCGTAATTGATAACGACATTGCATATTTGTAGATTCCGTCCTTCGCTGGCGGTTTCATTGGCGAGCAGAATACCTTTGGGGGTTTGGGTAAAATCACGCACCGCCCGCGCCTTTTGGTGTTTGTCGCCAGTATACAATACAAGCGGACGCCCTAACCGACGAATGGCTCCCGCTAAGAAATTTTGGGTTACGGAAGAATAAGTGAAAACCAATACTCTATCCCGAACATTTCTAATTATTTCCAGTAGCTTCAAAGCGCGGGTGTTTTTCTCCAATGGCACAATAGGAACATTAGCCATATTCAGTAGACGTTGTCCCCTTGCATAAGCGGCTTGCGGGCTTGAATTGAGTTCTTGTACTAGTTGACGGAATCGATATTGTGGGTTAGCTATGCTGGAGTGTCGTATCATGTCTGATACTTGTTGATACATCTTAGCTTCTTCGGGGAACGTGGGACAAATTTCGTTCTTGAATCTTTTATCCGGCCACTTGATGTTAATATTTCGGCGGTTATTCCGTATCATTACCTCGTTTAGAACGCCTCGTAATCGTTCCTTGTTTTTTGCTAAGGTGTTATCGTAAGGGTCAACATACAACTGTTCAAATTCTTGCTGAGTCCGAAACTGTCCCGGTTTCAACAAGGTAACCAACTGATACAACTCACGTAGATGCCTTCTAATTGGCGTTGCAGAAAGCAGCAGCATATATTTGCGCTTGAGAGCGTTAGCTGCCTGCCAAGTTGCTTGATATTCCGCACGCCGAAGCACATAAGATGAAACGATGAGCAATTTTGGAGAAAAGCCGTTATCTCTATCATACATCTCAAAAGGCTCTTTGATCTTATTTTGCATTTCTTGATGCCATTGTTCGACTAAGGACGGTGGGGTGATAATCAGAACGCGGTTAGCCAATCCGCGCATACGCAATTCCTTGAGGATAATCCCCGCTTCAATAGTTTTCCCTAACCCTACCTCATCGGCCAGGATGGCATTTCCCCGAAATTCCCTGAGCACTTTTAACGCCGTTTCTAATTGATAGGAATAATGTTCAATATCCAATTCATCAAGAGAGATGAGTTTTTCAAAACCGTCTACAGCGGCTATCAGTTCCGCCTGCGAGCGGAGGTATACCTGTGTGTATGGAACAAACTCAGCCTGCTCAAGCGCTTTTAGTAGAGAGTCTTGCTGTTGCTGATTTACGTTTATTTGCCTTGGTGGAAGGACGCGTGGAATAGAAGCCCCTCCTGTTGGTTGCGGCGGAACAATTGCCTTTATCGCCGTAAGCCTCCATTTGCACTTGGTACACGATGTTTGATTGAGTTGATTGACTGTCTGACAGTTCGGACAGACAATGCCCGTACAGCGTCTTAGAGCTTCAGCAAGTTGTAAACAGGAAGAATAACGGTTTTGCGGGGCAAGGGCAATAGCTTTATCAATGACGGCGGCAAGACCCGCAGAGACGCTTGGACATAAATCCCGCAATGCTCTGGGGTCATCCTGTGCTATTGGAGGCGTTTTGGCTGACAATAGGTAAAATAATGTAGCGCCTAATCCATAAACATCCGTTTGAACAGTTACTTGATTGCCGCTAATCTGTTCTGGCGCAGCAAAACCAGGGGTTGCTAACTGCGCGGATGGGCCTGTTGTAGCGCCGGGCTGTAGCAAACAAGCGGCTCCGAAATCTACCACAAATAACCGCCCATCGTCTGCATAGATAATATTTGCAGGCTTTGCATCACAATAGATAATGGGCTTTGGGGCTGCTTGATGCAAAGCATGGAACAATTGGGCAAGTTGGATACCCCATTCTATCACTTTCTGTTCAGGCAAGGTGTTCGCTGCGCTTGTCCTTTGGCGGACAATCTGTTCCAGAGTGCGGCCGGGGATATAGTCTATGATAAGATACATTCGATCATTTATGTTGAAAGACTCTGACATTCTTGGAATGCCGTCAGCGCCGCCGTGTTGCTGAAAAATCTCCGCTTCAATACGGAACTGTTCCCTAAGCAATGGAAACTTCGGGTGATTCAGCACTTCCTTCACTGCCCACACTTTAGACGCAAAGTGTTGGTCTTGTGCTAAGTAGATTCTGCCCTGTCGCCCGGACGCTAATTCTGAAATAATTTTATAACGTTGGTTCAACAATGTACCATCAGGAATCCGCTGGGCTAATGCTAAGCCTTGTTGCATTCACTCTACTCCTATCGTTGTTAGGTAATTTGCGCATCAAACACTTGAAGGACACCTGCCTCTGTGCCAACTAACAGCTTGTCTCCAGAAAGTACCGGGGATGAGAAAATGGGAGCGCCTAAAGCGTATTCCCAGACGATTTTCCCTGACTCCAGTTCGAGGGCGTATAGGTTGCCTTCAGGTGTATATTCTCCAGCGAAGATGACATTGGCTAACATCAGTGGGGATGAAACCATAATGCTGGGCACGGGGGAATGCCAGATGATTTCACCGCTGTGGTACGCGAGCGCGTATATGCCCGCTCCGCGGGTGCCTACACAGAGCGCTCCTCTTCCTATCGCCGCAGATGCTATAATTTCTTCTCCCAGCATTTTCTTCCATTGCAAAAGCCCATCTGCCACTCCAAGGGCGTAAACGTATCCATCCCGCCCGCCGATGTAAACAGCGTTGCCCTCTATGGCTGGTGTTGCAGTGATACTTTTTTCAGTTTGAAACTGCCACAACAATTGTCCCGTATCTCCCTCAAAAGTATAGAGATTATTATCACTTCCTCCAATGCAGAGGGTTTTACCCACTAAAGCAGGGGAGGAACGAATAGCGCCATTGATTTGATATGCCCAGATAAGCCTTCCTGTCTGAGCCGAATACGTAGCTACTTTTCCGCTTTCATCGCCAATGTAAACTTGCTGGTTATCTACCAACGGCGAAACGATAGTTTTTCCACCTAAACGCCATTGCCATTGAATCTGAGCGTTTTGAGCATTGAGACATACTAATTCTCCTGCTTCCGTGCTAACATAAAGATTTCCCTCGGCTACAGCGGGCGTCGAACGGATGGGTGCCCCAAGGTGGATTTTAAAGTGGCGATTACCGTTAGTGAGAACAAGAGCGCTGCAATACCCGCCGGTGTCACAACAATATGCAATGCCATTTGCTATCACTGGCGAGGCATTCCACGCTCCGTTTCCTCTGTAATGCCACCGTGGATTGAGCGGAAAAGAGATTTCCACAGGGATAAAACCTGTTCTCCGTGGATTGCCCCGGAACATCAGCCAGTTCCACTGATGGCTTTGCGCAAGGCTTTCTCCACAACGGCATCTTGTGGCTCTTAGGGCATTCACAGTTCCGCAACGAGGGCACGTAGCGGCGTTCAACAGTTCTAAAACCACCTGCAGTTCTTGCTCCATTTCGGCAGCGGAAGGGTAACGTTTATCTCTGTCCGCTTGGGTAGCTCTGTGAATAATTTGCTCAAAATCCTTAGAAAGCGAGGGGTTGCGCTTCCGCGCGGAGGGGAACTGAAAAGAAGTAGGATTCTTAGTTGGCTCGAAGCCTGTCGCTAATTCCAACAAAATAACTCCTAAAGCGTATAAGTCAGAGAGCGCGTCGGTTTGCCCGCTTCCGAACTGTTCAGGCGGCGCATACCCTGGTGTCCCCATTGCAATAGTGTCCATCTGCTGGCTGGGTTTGAAGAAACGGGCGATGCCGAAATCGAGCAGTTTGAGTTTGTCAGAGGGCAAACGCATGATGTTGGAAGGTTTCAAATCCCGATGGATTATTGGAGGATTCTGAGAATGTAAGTAACGTAAAACCGCGCATAACTGAAGCCCGTATTCTACCACCGTCTTTTCTGATAGCGGCAGCGAAGAACAAGGGTGTGCTTGCCCGAGGTCTTGCCCTTCCACAAACTCCAGCACCTGGTAGAACCTCCCGCCCTCTTCAAAATAGTCCCAAACAGCCGGCAACATGGGAAGAGATAGGTTGACGAGGATATTTGCTTCTTGACGAAACGTTGCGAGGTTCTGTTGAAATTCTTGTCCCGCACCCGTATCAATCATCTCCTTAATGGCGCAGAAACTATCTCCCCGGTTGCGGTCAGTCGCCTTGTAAATTGTCCCCATGCCACCCGTCCCTATCTTCCTACGGATGACATACCGTCCTTGTTGCAAACTCATGCCTGTTTGCAGTTCACCCAAGAACCCAGTTCCTTGCACGTTAGAAGTAGATTGAAAGGTCGTAGTAGTCGGCAAAGTAGAACCACAATATGGACAGAATCTTTTAGGGATTGTAAGTTGACGAGAGCACTTTGGACATTGCATAGTCGATTCCTCCCATAATCTGTCTGTAAGTGTTTCCTTACAAATCATTGATACCACACGAGTTTTTCACTTAGCTCGGTCTGGAGCAGTTTTGGCATCCAGATATGAACTGCCGCTTCGCCTCTCCACTTCGTTCCGAGCCAAATTTTCTTCATAACTGAAAAAGTCGTAATACCAGGTTTCATGGTAGATTTTCCAACCGCCACTATTCAGAACATTAATAAGCTTCAGTTGCTTGAGGACAGGAGCAGAATGTATTTTGTGGTTTTGGTACATAACCATTTGAACAAATTCGACGTTAGCTTCCGCATACCGTTGAGTTTCGTCTATTTTCAGTAACTGTTTTTCAATCGTCATCACCGCGATTCCATAGTAAATTTGGAATAATCGCTTAATTCTACTTCGCAATTGTTTTTTTGTTAATTTCACTCGCTTGCTCTCTTTA
>DTYX01000265.1 GCA_012961655.1 Candidatus Poribacteria bacterium | reverse complement strand
CCTTTGCAGGCACAGCCTCCGGAATTCGGAAGGAACAGAAAGATTTACTTTCGCCTTTCGCCTTTCGCCTTTCGCCTAGGGAGTGTTGAGAATTCACCGAATTAAAGATATAGCACAACTCTCCTATAGAAGTTGCCAGACCTTCTGCTTCTATTGTCAAGCCGATGACTTTGCTTACCTTTCCACCAACTCTTATAAAATTTGCTCTGCTTATACGCTCCATGTATTTCGATAGATTAATCATGTGCATGTTTTATTAAGCATTAACATCAAGGGTCATACTGGCATCCTCATAATCTCTTTATACGCTTCCACAATTTTATTGCGTACTTGAGTCATAAGTTGAAAAGAGAGATTCGCTTTTTCCATAGCAATCATAGCCTGCGATATCTCTTCTGCTTCACCAGTGGCTAATTTTTCAATCGCCTTATCCGCTTGTTTTTGAAGTTTATTGACTTCTTCTATAGATTTAGCGAGAATTTTAGAAAAAGATTCTGAAGATGTTTCGGAATCTATCTTCTTCCCCGGACTTTTAGTAATATTCTGTGATTGTATTAATGATACTGGAGTTGTCTTCATTTTTATCCCCTACCCACCTATCTCGAGCGCTTTTTGCATCATACTTTTTGCGGCAGAGAGAACAGTGATATTAGCTTCATAAGCTCTTGCCGCGCTAATCATGTTCACCATCTCCGAAACTATATCTATATTTGGCATAGCTACATATCCTTGAGCATTAGCGTTCGGATGTTGAGGTTGATAAATCATTTTTGCTGGTTTGTTATCTTCTATCACATTTGCTACCTTAACTCCCTTTGCTGTTCCTGACCATCCTGGTTGGATAGCCTTGCCTTTAAATAACTTGAGAAAATGACTGAATGGTTGTATAGTATCGAGGGAGACAAAAATTGCATCTTTTCTCCGATAGGGGCCGCCTTGGGGCGTGTTAACGGTATTAATATTGGCTAAATTCTCCGCAATGAGGTTCATTCGTATTCTTTGCGCTGATAGTCCTGTAGCGCTTATATCCAGAGCATTAAAAAGACTCATACTTCGTTCCTCCTGTATCTTATATCGGTCAGGCTTTTTCATTAATGGCTGTTCGAAGAATTTTAAATCTCATATTCAATAACTTCAAAAAAGCATTATGCATAATAGTATTTTCAGCTAACTTAGCCATTTGCCGGTCGGGATTTACTGTATTTCCATCTAATCGCGGCTGTTGAGTAGTATCCAATACTAGGATAGGCTGATTATCCTTTCTTGTCAACCGAAGGTTCTGGTGAGGGAACTGAAAACCCTCATTAGAAGTATCTAAAGCCTGCTTTAATAAATGTTCAAATTTCAATTCATACGCTTTATAACCTGGGGTTTCTACATTCGCAATATTGTTGGCAATAACATTATGCCTCAAACTTGTAAAGGATGTTGCTTTGGTAAGCAACTGAATGGTATTATCAAATAGGGAATTCATATTCTCTCCTGTATTTTGTGAAAAAATAAAAGATTATCCATAGTGTTAGCAAACACCATGCCAATTCATGAGAATTACGAATTTACGAATGTGAACGCCGTACCATCAAGGTTTGTAGTAAGTCCATTTATTGGCGTGTAAACAGAACAATTTTTCCCATGATATCTAAAACTAGGAAAGATTTTCCCAATTTCCAGTAGAAGGCTGAAAGCTAAAAGCTGAAGGCTTCGGAATGCGGAATGCAGATAGGTTGGCATGGATATTGCTTCTGTGTTCTAACAGATAGCGTTACAGTTATCAAAATATATTTGACAGTAGTGATTTACGAATTAAATCCAAGGGGATTCAATAGGAGTTTTGTCATGTTGAAAGGTCTCTATAACGCCGCTTCTGGAATGCTAGCACAGATTAGAAAAATGGATGTGATTACCAATAATCTTGCAAATTCTTCTAGTACAGGATATAAGGGAGATATTACATATTTTGATTTATCCTCGGCTATTGGAAAACAGCCGCCTGGGATTCAATTAGCTTCACAATTTCTAAGCAACTCGCCTGTACTTTTTATGAGACACAGTACGGATTTCAGCCCTGGCGACTTGCAAAAGACTGATAATCCCTTGGATATTGCACTCAAAGGTAGCGGATTCTTCGTCGTCCAAACGCCTAATGGAATTAGATACACTCGGAATGGCAATTTCTCACGCAATTCTCAGAGTCAACTTGTAACGGCAAATGGATTTCCTGTTTTGGGACAAAAAGGAGTCCCTATTTTTATTAATGGAAGGGACATTGAAATCAATACATTGGGCGAAGTATTTGTCGATGGACAACAGATAGACACCTTACGCATCGCTGATTTTTCGCCACCGAACGTTCTTAATAAAGAAGGAAATGGATTATTTAAATTAATCGATGCAACAGTTCAGGAAAATCCGGCTACGGGCGTACAGGTCTGCCAGGGTTTTTTGGAAAACTCCAATGTCAGCCCTGTTACTATGATGGCGGAATTGATTGAAACAATGAGAGGATACGAAGCTTATCAAAAGGTAATTCACCTTTTCGATGAAACTCTGGAAAAAATGAACAATGAAGTAGGTCAAGTTTAATCGGAATGATGAAAAATGGGTGGAAGGATGGATGGACGATATTCTTCCAATCTTCCCGTAAGCCCAGCGAATGCGCCAGGCGTTGGTGAGCGAAGCGAACATTCTTCCAAAGCAAAAAAGCAATTGTTGGTCAGTTTGCGGAAATTCTCAACTACTGACTATCAGTTAATCGGAACTTGTTCGTAAAGTCTTTAAAGGAGGCGAAATTTCGATGATACGAGCTCTATGGTCATCAGCTTCGGGGATGTTAGCTCAGGAATTAAATATCGATACCATTGCCAATAATCTTGCGAATGTGAATACTGCGGGATTTAAACGAAATAGGGTGGATTTCCAGGACCTCATGTATCAAACTTTTAGAACTGCTGGCACGACCGCGGCGGCTGGAATCCAGATTCCCACAGGTATTCAAGTGGGGCATGGCAGCCGTCCGGTCGCTACTCAGAAGATTTTCTCGCAGGGAGACTTTATGCAAACGGGAGCTCCATTAGATATGGTCATCGAAGGCGATGGCTTTTTTTCTGTGATTCTTCCAGATGGAACAAACGCCTATACGCGCGCCGGTGCATTTAAGCAGGATGGACAGGGACGTGTTGTTACCTCTGATGGATTTCTTTTGCAGCCTGGTATAATCATCCCTGCAGATGCGACGGATATCTCTATAAGCAGTGATGGTACTGTAGAAGTTGCATTGCCTAATGCAAACGCCCCACAGCAAGTTGGGACAATTCAATTGGCTAAATTTGCTAATCCCGCTGGCTTAGAAAATGTTGGTAGGAATCTTTTTGTAGAAACAACCGCCTCAGGAGCATCTATAATGGGTAATCCAGGGACGAATGGCTTTGGCACATTGGCACAAGGTGTTCTGGAGATGTCCAATGTTAAGTTGGTGGAAGAGATGGTCAACCTTATTGTCGCTCAACGAGCGTATGAAATCAGTTCCAAAGCGATTCAAGCGGCAGATGATATGTTGGGAATTGCCAATAATATAAAGCGGTAAAATAAAAATGAACTCTCGTATATTAATAGGCAAAAGACGGAAGGCGAAAGGTTCATCCTGTGAGATAGTAAACATCTCACAGGGTGAAAGTGAATCTTTCTATTCCTTCCGAATTCCATTTGCAATGATAGCTGTTCTTGCAACTCTTATATCTTTAGTATGGATATACGAATCTGCTTATTCCGCAGGTCGGGGTGCAATTATTGCGTTACGGAAGGAAGTTACGATTAGCAATCCCATTGTGACTATTGGAACTATAGCTGATATCCAATCTGAGGATAGAGCTTTTAGGAAACAACTAAGCGGAATAGATATAGAACGCGCGCCTGTAGTAGGATATACCAGAATATTTACCGTAGATGATATAAAATTGCGTCTGCGACAGCATAAAATCGATTTATCTCAGATTACCTTTGTAGGCAATGAACGTGTTGCTGTCTCGACAAAAGCGATAGAGATTACTCCAGAACAACTATTGAATTTTGCGAGGAATTATATTCAAGAACATCTTTTAGCCGACATCGACCGAAATTCCATTGAACTTGCCGCAACGCCTATAAAGCTGACTATTCCGGCTGGAGAGATAAGTTTTAGGATTCCTCGTGACCTCTCAAAAATTCGCTTATCTCGATATATTTCGATACCCGTCCAAATAATCCTTAATGGTAAAATATATAGAACTTTGATTCTTTCGCTTAAAGTAAAATTAGTCAGAAAGGTTGTTGTTGCAACTAAATTAATACCGCAAGATAAACATATTAGTGAAGCCGATATCCGTATGGAAGAGAGAGATATCATCTCTCTCCTCGCATCGGCGCTAGTTGACAAATCTGACGTTTACGGTAAACGAGCGAAAAAACAGATATCGCCAGGAGAAATACTCACTAGTGAAATAATTGAGATACCCCCCCTTATCTCTCGCGGGGATAAAGTGACTATCCTCATTGAATTACCCCATCTGAGGGTGACAGCTGTTGGCATGGCAAAAGAGGATGGTTATGAAGGACAAATCATCCGCGTTGAGAATATAAGTTCCCAAAAGATTATAACTGCCAAGGTTATCGATGAAAAGTTAGTGCAGGTGGAACTATGAAAAAAACAGTCGTAATAATATTTATATTTTTACTCTCCTTCTACGAAATGATGCATGCGGATGAGAGGGGTACGGAGAGACATACAGATTTCATACAGACATCTCAATTTACCACACAGACGCAAATTCCACCTTCACTGTTTTCTGATTTAAAAGCGTCAAGAGTGGGAGACATCGTCACGGTATTGGTTCTGGAATCAGCAAGTGCTAAAAAGAACGTTACTACTAAAACTAGCAAATCTTCATCTCGAAGTATCTCTAGTTCACTCGACCCTGTCAATGGTCTGCTGGAATCAGAATCCGCGCATAACGGCTCCGGAAGCACATTTCGCAGTGGGGAAATTACAGCGAAGGTTCCCGCTATAGTCACTCAAGTGTTACCTAATGGAAATCTTCTCATCGTGGGAAAACGGGAATTGATTCTTAATAAAGATAAGGAAGTTATCAGTGTACGAGGTATAGTGCGCCGACAGGATATAAATGCTTCGAATACTGTTTTATCGACTCAACTGGCAGAGGC
Source organism: Candidatus Poribacteria bacterium (assembly GCA_012961655.1). Lineage (GTDB taxonomy): Bacteria > Poribacteria > WGA-4E > DTYX01 > DTYX01 > DTYX01. The sequence goes on along the minus strand of DTYX01000265.1, from coordinate 1,553 downwards.
GCAAATTCAATACGAAGGCGACGGTTTTATAAGCAAACAACAACGCCCAGGATTGCTGGGCAGAATTCTAGATTGGATATGGATATTTTGAACTGACAGGTTTGCAAATCCCGATTTATCGGGGAGGCATTCCTGATATCTGGGGGAAACGATGAGAAAAACACAGCGCCGGGAAGATAAAATAAGGATAGACGCTGGACTACTAATAAACCGACTTGGAATAGTAGCAGTAATTTTCATTTTCATCTTCCATAGCCATCCCTTCACTGCGTTTGAGGGCAGACTTTGGGCAGCTAGAGTGAAAGACATCGCTAAGGTTGGAGGAAATTACGAATATCAACTAATTGGATATGGAGTCGTCGTTGGATTGAACGGTACGGGGGATACACCTTACACTCTATTCACTCTACAATCAGTGTCAAATATGCTACGGCGTTTTGGAATCAATATTTCGGAGACTAACCTGAAGATTAAGAATGTCGCCGCTGTGGCTGTCACAGCAACACTCCCCTCTTTTGTCAAGAGGGGAAATACAATTGATGTTTGGGTCTCTTCGCTTGGAGACGCAACCAGTTTGCAAGGCGGAACATTACTGTTGACTCAACTTCAGGCGTTAGATGGGAAAGTCATAGCTGTAGCGCAGGGTCCTTTGTCCATCGGGGGCTTCAACGCTGAGTCAGCCGGAGAAAGTGTGCGCAAAAATCATCCCACCGTCGGACGTATTCCAAATGGCGGGCTAATTCAGTCTGATTTTCAGACTAATCTGTCCCAGAAACAGTCTTTGTCAGTAGTGTTGAATAAACCAGATTTCACAACGGCAGCGCGCCTGGCATCTACTATCAACGCCAATATATCTTCGAATATCGCAACACCAGTAGATGCGACAACGGTTAAAGTAAATATCCCGGCAGAAAATGCCGATAGTGACGCTCTCTCTTCCATTTCAAGCACAAATCTGGTGAACTTGATATCGGCTATAGAAAATCTGACAATCGTACCAGATACGGTAGCGAAAGTGGTAATTGATGAGCGTACGGGAACCGTGGTCATGGGTGAAAATGTGAAAATTGCAACAATAGCAGTAGCGCATGGCAATCTCAGCATCCATATCAATATGGAAGATGAAATCTCACAACCGCAGCCTTTCTCCGCCGGAAAAACAATCTTATTGCCACAAACGAAGGTAGAAATAGATGAGAACAACAAACAATTGATGGTTGTTCCCGCAGGCGTGGATATCAAGGAGATTGTCAAAGCGCTTAACGCTATTGGAGCGACACCCAGAGATTTAATTAGTATCTTACAGGCAATTAAAGAAGCAGGAGCCTTGCAAGCTGAACTGATTATGATGTGATAGACGTAGGCTTATCACCAACCCGTAAGCCGAAGACGGAGGATTGCTTATCGCAACCCCCTAAATCGGTGAACGAAGTGAACATAACCACAAAGGAGCGATAAAATGAGTTTTGATTCAAATCAAATTACTTGGCGGGGTCAGAGGGAATTCGGAATTCCGAATTCCAGTCCGAAGGACAATCGGGAAATTCATCAGG
>DTYX01000264.1 GCA_012961655.1 Candidatus Poribacteria bacterium | reverse complement strand
GAGATAGAGAAATTCAACGGTTTTTACGTGGAAGGCGAAAACCTCCCCGTCGACCAATTCGGCAACGAAGATGTGCCTATGATTACCCGCGCCGCAAAAACGGATGCGAACGGCTATGTGGTTTATACTCTCGATGAACCAGGCTGGTGGATGATTTCAGTAGCACATGAATCCGACGAAATGATGGAACATAACGGCGAAAAATATCCTATAGAAATGCGCGGCGGTCTCTGGGTACATCTGGAAGAAAAGTTTATTCAGAAGTGATTAGAAGTCTGTATCTTAGATGGGAGGAAAAGATGCACATATCAGACGGTGTTTTGCCGCCGGCAATCTGGATAAGTGGTTATGTTGTTACCGCTGGCATATCAGCGATTAGTCTAAGAAAGATGGATGTGGATGACGTACCGAAGGTCGCGGTAGTCACCGCATCCTTCTTCGTAGCATCGCTGCTGCATGTGAAATTTGGTCCTACAAGCGTGCATCTGATTCTCAATGGGTTCGCCGGCGTCCTTCTCGGTTGGACGGCTTTCGCATCGATTTTAGTTGGTTTAGCTTTGCAAGCTTTTCTCTTTGGGCATGGCGGGATTACCAGCCTCGGCGTAAATGCGATTATGATGGGACTGCCTGCCATCGCTGCATATCAGTTGTTCCGACTACATTCAAAATTCAGCTTTAAGGTGAATGATTTCCTTTTTGGTTTCCTAGCAGGATTTTTCGGCGTCTTCTTTGGAACGATTATCTTAGCCATATTACTTGCAATGTCCGGAGAACAGTTTTTCGGTGTAGCTAAATTGGCGGCGATAGCCCATTTACCAGTAATGATTATCGAAGGGATTATCACGGGGTTTGTCGTTTCATTTCTGAAAAGAGTAAAACCGGAGATATTGGAGGGAAGCAAGTGATTAAAAAAGATGTAATCGCACAAGTTTTGCAATTATCAGTAAATAGCGATTGGAAGGATGGAAGGATGGATGGGTGGAAGGGGAGCGTTCCTCGTGCAAGCTGCCGCTATTCTATACCTTCGGTTTCTGCCCCCTACTGTATAATAATGATATTCATTGCCGTTCATCTTTTACTTACGGCAGACAGCGCATTAGCGCACAAAATGATGATGGATTCTATGGTGAACGACAATGGAACTGTTTTGCTCGAGACGTTCTTCCCCGATGGAACGCCCGCCAGGAATACAAAAGTCGAGGTGTTCTCACCCGACGGCTCTCAGTTCGTTACAGGCACGACAAATGCGGATGGACAATTTATCTTTACTCCAGGCAGAGAAGCGGGCGTCTGGAAAGCTGTCGCGACGGGCAAAATGGGACACAAAACCTCGACTGAATTTGAAATAGGCGCTGGTATCTCTGCCGAAGAGCAAACAGAAGCGCTCAAAGAATCGAAACCAGCGAGAAAAAGGATAGCTCATAAAGAACCAATTCCATGGAATCAGATTCTATCTGGATTTGGATTTATCTTCGGAATATCGGCTTTTATCATCAGCCTCAAGTTGAAGGCCGATTTGAAAAAACTAAAAAATGCACTTACATCTACCCGAAATTGACGAATTCGCCCATCTAAATTCTCCCATACATTCATGGGACGCCAGAGTAAAAATAATTAGCCTTTTGGGATTGATTATCTCGGTTGTCCTACTCGATAGAATTTTGCTTGCTTTTTTCGGTCTCTCATTTTGCATAATTTTAGTGTTCATCTCTAAAATACCGCTTCGATTTCTCTTTGCTTACCTCAAATGGGTGCTTCTATTTGCGTTGTTCTTCGCTATCATTATGCCACTGACTGCTCCTGGCGATGAAATAGCAAGTTTCGATTTCTTGAGCGTATCAAAGGAAGGTGTCCTTCTTGCTATTCTGATAGTTTTGAGGGCGACCTCGGCGGCTCTGCTTGTTTTTCTCATGATAGGCACTGCCGAACTTTCCGTAACTATGAAAGCTTTAGGTGAACTCAAAGTTCCGAACAAACTGATTCAGATATTCATGTTCGCTTACCGTTATATTTTCATCTTTATCGAAGAAGTGGAAAAGATGTTCACTGCGGCTAAAGCTAGAGCTTTCAAGGAGAAGACCAATATTCAAACTCTCAAGATAGTAGGTTTTATTCTGGGCATGCTCTTTGTTAAGAGTTATGAGCGCTCAAGACGTGTTTACAACGCAATGGTTGCAAGAGGTTATACAGGCAGATTAAAGATTCTCCATGAATTCCATCTTGGTAGAAAGGATTTCATCAGGGGATTTATAATTCTCGGTTTCGCAATTCTTTTACAAATTCTAGCTTATCGATTTAGACACTGACATTTCTGTATCAAGCGAATTTTTTTTGACAAATCCTATCTTCTACCTCTAACGTGAAATCTTCCAGTACAACCAGCGCCGGTATCTGGTCGATTGTTCCCGCAGCCATACCAATATCCATGACATCAGCTAAACCGGGAATTGGGACCGAATGTTTTAGGTAACTCCAAGTCACGCCATCATAACTGGTGTATCCCGTAAAAGTATCGCCGTGTCTTACCAATTTAAGCCACACGGGGAAAGGATTCTTCTCTTCGTGGATGTGCCTGCCGCCTCCTTTGTGCATACAACCATCACCGAATTCATCCCACTGGATTCCGGCAAGTTTAGGAGTTGTATAAAGCAAAACTGAACCTAAACTTCCCGGCTCGGTTTCATGGCTTTTAGATATGTCGTTTCTTAAAAATATACCTGCTCTGTACCAGGGATTGACATTTTCACCGAATTGCGCCACTTTCAGCGTAGCGACGAAATTTCCCTTAATTACACCCTTTAAATATATGGCGCCATAAGAATCTTCCGCGTGAAGAAAATCTGTGCCGCCCGCTATGATGGTATAGCGGTTATTAGCTTTATCCACCTTAAATTCACACGGTCTTGCCGTTCCTGAACAGTGTGTTTTCAGTTCACATTTCGTAATATCTACGGGATGATGAGGATATACTTCTACAGTAACCGCATCTGTATCGCCGATGCCGACTTTATAGATGCCCCTCGCCAGTTTAGCCCGGAAACGTACCCTCTCAGATTTTCCAGGTAACAGTGTAAGCGATTTTGAATCAATTGTCTTTTCATCGATGTAGAGATTGACATCAGTAGAATTTTTATAATCTCTCACATTCTTAACCGCTGCACTGACAATAATCTCTTCACCCACAGGAATTGCCGGCGCCGATACATTTAAATCGGTATAGAGAAATTGAAGCGGTTTTCCACTTATATTTACAGTTTTATATGGAGTAGAACCTATTGCGACCCTGTGCCCTCCGGGCTCATAAAATCTTACTTCAAAGGTAATTGTTCGAGTATTATTGTGAACAACTGGAAACTTCTTCGATTCGGAAACTTTACCGTCGATATATAAGTCAACATTTGCAATGCCTGTTGCTCCGGTGTTTGTAACTTCCGTACTTACTTTTAAAAGTTGACCGGTAGTAATAGCTGTCTGCCTGCTACGGTACGATTTTTCAATTTTAAGCCCGCTGTATTCAAACTCCGGTTTTCCCTCTATTATTCTTTCCGGCTCATTCCGCGGTGTTTCTATCAGGAAGTTATCCTGGTAGACATTGTCTGAAAGCAGACAGGCGCAAAGCTTCATCTCCGAT
>DTYX01000263.1 GCA_012961655.1 Candidatus Poribacteria bacterium | reverse complement strand
GCTAATCACTCCTTAAATGCCTGAGAATGTACAATTGATAAGGCATCGAACCATCATGGGGTCATTAGACACTATTTAGAAACACTATTCTCAGAGACCAAATTTTTCTGACGAATTCAGAATTTAAGAGAGCCATAGAAGGTAGACTGTCAAAGGAAGGTTACATCACCATCTTGCAAGGATATTGGAAAATAATATGGACACTGTTGATAAACAATTACTCAACTTGATTCAGAGCAATTTTCCCATAACTTCTGAGCCGTATAAAGAAATCGGACTTAAGTTGGGCATCTCAGAATCCGAAGTTATTCGGCGAATCACAAATCTGAAATCGAACAGAATCATCCGCCGGATAGGCGCAACGTTCGATTCTAAAAAACTCGGATACCAAAGCACTTTGTGCGCAATGAAAGTTCCCGAAGAACGCTTGGATGAAGTTGCAAAATTGGTCAACAGCTATCCAGGCGTTACTCACAATTACTTGCGTAACCATGATTATAATATGTGGTTCACTCTCATCACGAAATCTGAGAAAGAACAGAATGACATATTGCGAGAGATGAAGGAAAAAAGCGGGATTACCGACCTGTTGAATCTACCAGCGGTTCGGTTTTTCAAGGTTAGGGTGGACTTTAGACTATAGATGTTCAGATAACATTTGAGAAAATGAGTGATGCAATATCAGTGAGTGGTAGTCCGGACTGGAAGGATGGAAGAAATGCATATCATCCATCCTTCCAATCTTCCAACCTTCCATTCAATCACTTAACGGATTATATCATTTTTGAACGGCATCAGTTTTCACACTCTTTTGAATATTTATAAATGAGACATAGATATGCTCACTGAATTGGAAAAGAAAATTGTCAGGGAATTTCAAAGTGACCTACCCCTTTGTTCTCATCCCTTCAAGGTGATAGCTGAACAGATTGGAACTAACGAGGATGAGCTATTGGCTGAAATTCATCGCCTTAAACAACTGGGTATTATTCGCCGCTTCGGTGCGATTGTGAATCATCGAAACATCGGAATTGCAGCTAACGCTATGGTAGTTTGGCGCGTACCGAAAGAGAAGTCGCGGGAAATTGGAGAAATCATGGCGACATTCCCTGAAGTGACCCATTGCTACGAACGTCCCACGTATCCCGATTGGCAGTATAATCTGTTTACCATGATTCACGGCGAAAGTAAGGATGAATGTGAACGGATTATCGCTCAAATATCCGAACGGACAGGGGTTAGAGATTACAAACAATTGTATAGCACTCAGGAATTGAAGAAGGTTAGTATGAAGTATTTTAGTGAAATGTGATGAGTGAAACGTGATGAGGTAATTTAAAATGCAGTTTGTTGGATTTATGGAATTGAAATCCAAACTTTCAGAATATTTATGTCTCGCCAGACTTGTTTCAATACATTAGAGGATTACGTAGTCGCCAACCATTCTGAGATTCAGGCGAGTATTGAACAGGCGCGACAAGAAATCAAGGAAGAGAAGTTTGTGGATTTGAACACTTTTATCCGGGAAATGGAAGATAAGGAGAACGAAAACTAATGCAGAAAAATTATACGAAATCTATTTCGGCTTTTGAGGAATCACAAAAATACATCCCCGGCGGAGTCAACAGTCCTGTACGAGCCTTCAGGACGGTTGGCGGAAATCCGCTATTTATCAAACGGGGAAAAGGTTCAAAGATCTATGATATAGACGATAATGAATATATAGACTACGTCTGTTCTTGGGGGCCGTTGATTTTGGGACACGCGCATCCGAAAGTGGTGGCGGCAATCCAGAACGCTGCTGAATATGGGACGAGCTACGGCGCGCCAACAGAATTAGAAACAGAATTAGCTGAAATTATTGTAAATGCTGTTCCGTCGATAGATTTGGTGCGAATGGTTAGCTCTGGGACGGAAGCTGCCATGAGCGCAATCAGACTTGCGAGAGGCTATACGCAACGGGATAAAATTATAAAAGTTGAAGGTTGCTATCATGGACACGCCGATTGCCTGCTTGTGAAAGCTGGCTCTGGTGCCGCGACGTTTGGCGTTCCCGATAGCGCGGGAGTACCGGCGGATTTCGCACAGCATACAATCACTGTGCCTTTCAACGACGCGGAGGCAGTAAGAATAGCAATTCAGCAGAATCCAGAACAAGTTGCGTGTGTCATCCTTGAACCTATAGCGGGAAACATGGGCGTTGTGCCGCCTACGGATGGATATTTGGCAGAGATTCGAGAGATTACCGCCCAAAAAGGCGTTGTGCTCATCTTTGACGAAGTTATCACAGGTTTTCGCGTGGCGTTCGGAGGCGCGCAGGAACTGTATGATGTTATTCCCGATATGACTTGCCTGGGTAAGATTATCGGCGGAGGCATGCCTGTCGGCGCGTACGGAGGGAAACGAGAGATTATGGAATGCATTGCCCCGCTCGGGCCGGTTTATCAAGCGGGTACGTTATCTGGAAATCCGTTGGCAATGTCTGCTGGGATAGCAACTCTGAAAATATTATCCGAGCCGGTTGTTTATGAAAAATTAGAAAATCGTTCCAGTGCGCTGGCAGAAGGTCTGCTGGAAGCGACCAAAGCCGCCGGTGTTGATGCCTATCATACTCGTGTCGGTTCAATGCTCAGTATCTTCTTTACCAGTGAACAGGTGGTAGATTATACAACCGCAAAAACCTCTGACACAGATAGATTTGCCGCCTATTTTAGAGGATTGCTTGAACGCGGAATTTACATCGCGCCATCCCAGTTTGAATCCGGATTTGTTTCTCTAGCACACTCGGATGATGATATCCAAACCACAATTCGTGCAGCGTCCGAAGTCCTACAAAGTCTTTGAGGAGCTTTTGCGAACATCTGAAGGCTCTGGTGAACATAATTTCCTCTTCGGCTAGCTGGCGTGCATTTGGCATCTGGCACGGATGTCCTGGTATAACAACATCACACGGCATTTGGTCTACCAGAAAGATTACGGTATTGGGTGGTCTATGCAATGAGCCGGTCATGTTCAAACCGTGTGATTCTGTGGCTAATTAAGTCATTTCTTAAACTTTAATATTGAAAATTACCCCGGTTTTTTATGAGGAGATTAAATTCATGATGAAATTAGGCTGTCTATCGTTGAGTTATCGTCCCAATTTTGGCGATAAGCGGATGGACCTTGAGCGGTTCATCGATACCGCTTATGAATTAGAATTAGACGGAGTAGAGCTTCACACATCTGCTTTTGTCTCGACGGATGATGCGTATTTACGCGATGTACGGATGCGTTGTCTCAAACGCGGTCTGGTTTTGGACTATATCGCTATCAGCAACAACTTCGGCAAGGCGGAATCGGAGTTGCCAGCAGAAGTCGAAAATGTGAAACAATGGGTGGATATCGCGGTGAAGATGGGCGTCCCATTGGTTCGGATTTTTGCCGCCTGGGCGCCAGAGGGAACTGACGAAACAGCGGCTTGGGGACGGATGATTGGCTGTATGAAGGAAGTCGCCGAATATGGTGAGGAAAAAGGGGTGGTAATCGGACTGCAGAATCACAATCACGGTTGTCTAACAAGAACTGGCGATGACGTGGTCAAAATTATCAAGGAAGTTGATAATCCCTATTTCTCACACATTCTCGATACCGGGCAATACGTCGGCTCACCCGGCGCTTCCGGTTCGCGGGGCAAGGAAGACCCTGCGCTCAATTTCTATAGCAGCATTGAAACGTCTGCCCCTTATGCCGTTCATGTTCGAGCCAAAGTTTATCGGATTCAAACTGGTGAAGAAGTGTGGCTGGATTATCCGCGCATATTTTCCATCCTGCGTAAAATAGGCTATAACGGTTTTGTCTCGGTGGTATATGAGGGTTGGGAAGTCGAAGATGCTGAAACGGCAGTTCCAAAAGCGGTAAAATATCTGCGTCGATGCATCCAGGAGGTTAGTTATACCATATCTCCTTGAGAATAAAGCATAAAACCCAAGTTCGATTATTACTGAAATGAACGCGGGGAAAGGATGGAAGGGAAGGAGCCGTTTCCCCCCTTTTTCCCTGAGAGGGGTAGGTTTTTTCAAAATAATGATATCATTGGATG
>DTYX01000262.1 GCA_012961655.1 Candidatus Poribacteria bacterium | reverse complement strand
GCATTTATGGCGTCAAATCTGGTATTTATGGCTTCAAATTTGGCATTTATGGTTTCAAATCTTTTATCTACTGCACCGAATCTTTCCTCGAGCTTAGTATCAAGTGCTTTGATTTCACCCTGAATCTCCTTTTGGAGCACACTTATTTTTAAATCAAGTCGAGCTTCCATTCCCTCCAAATCTTTTTTAGTGAGTTCAGCATGAACTGTGCTACTCCAGAATAGACTTATCAGTAATAGCAACAAAAACGATTTTTTCATCTTTACATCTCCAATCTATAAAGAGCTTAGTAAATGTAGATTACTGAAGGACTACTCCGTCTTTTGCTATTCTTGCTTTGCTTAGACTTCTTCAATGTAAGCAGTAATAAGCTACCATTATATCCAAAGCATTGCATTGTTTGGCTTTTCCTCATTGAAACCAAGACTAAACTACTTATTCCAGTTTCTCAATACAATATTTCCAATATTCAATAGCATACTTTTCGATAGATTCATCATCCTCTTCAAATTCCAGCATTCGATTTTCAAAATAGTTCCCAATCCACTTCAGCAGGAAATCTTTTGTGGCATCATTTACCCTTCCAGTTGCAGAATCACAACACAGATTTTGGAAATTCGCTAAATCTTCCTTTTCAACTCGGAATCCGACCTGCTGATGCAAAGCGAGATTGATTATCAATGCCTGTGTAATCTCTCGAGACGGATTATCTTTTAAATCTAGTCCCGTATTCGACGGGATGTTCCAGAGGACTTCTGGGTCGATGCCATCGGTAAGTAGAGAATCCATATATTCTATTCTGAACGCTAGATTATCAAGCATCTTCTCTGCAATCGTTATATCCGCCAGGGCGCCGATTGGTTGAGGTGGAACGGTGGTTTCAATCTCCATATCCGCATGGTCAATTATCATTCTATTTTCATCAAGCAACGCTGCGATAAATTGCTTTTCCAGGGAGCTGCAAAGTTCGAGCTCATCGGGCATGGAAAGAAAATCTTTTTTGGGCAAGGTCAAGACCGATTTTTCTTTGACCGCATTAGCTTTGCTATGTAACTTGTTGACTAAGGTATTTCCTATCTGAAAAAATTTTACCATCTTATTTTTTAGTAATAACTGCGTCCCTTTTAAAAAATCGCCCATACTGGCATATTCCAACCCGATACTGCATAAGCAAAAGGCGTTCGCAAGTGTATTGGTAATTTCGCGTTGGGATGAGAAATCCCGCACTTTTCTTCTCACTAAAATGTGGGAAATAGCGGCGATCTGCTCATTGATGGAATCGACGTCAGCATCCGGCAGCGCGTGTGTGTCAATTCCATGGCTGACAACTCTAATTAGAAATATTCTCGGGTCGTAACTCGCCAGGGCATCCCGTTTCAATCTATCTTCTAACCGAAACGCAAAAGCTGTCTCCTGCATAGATTCATCTTTATCCATAATCTTCACCTTCATCATCATCTTCCAATTCAAGATTGCCCAAATCAACTTCCTCGAACATCTCCTCCTCATCAATGGATATCCCAATCTCCTCATCGCGTTTGTGAATCCGTTCATCCCGCTCCTCTTTTGCGCGCAGAAATTCCAGTTCATACGATTCTAATCCGAATTCATCCTCTTCTGCAAATAGCTCATACATGATGCGCATAAAGTAATCCTCGTCGGCTCGCCAGATAGTTTCCATGATAAACCGCACCTGCTCATTTTCATATTCGAGAGCATTTAAATTGAGGATGCCTTCTTCGGCAAACTGCCCCTTATACGTCTTAGCGTTCACACCGGCAATGGGTTCATCACTGACATCCACTTTTCCGCGCAGCATTTGGACTAGCACAGCGATATCAATCTGTGGCAGTAACCTCTTGAGGTCCTCTTCATCGCATTCTGCCAATTCACCAATCCAAGTATTCAAAGCCTCTTCATCTAGTTTTCCATCCCGGAAGATTGTCATGTCGAGCATCTCTTCAAACTGTTCAGCAGAAATCGCTGACAAAAACCCGATTGTCAACCCGGTTCCAAACATAGTGTGAATAACTTGAAGTACATCCTCTGTTTTGCTTTGTTGAACTAACTCGGTGGAATCAGGCACTAGATAATATAATTCTTCGCGCTTTTTGGGTTCCCTCATGGCTTTGATTATCGCTAATTGCTGTTCTGTAGAGTAGGATTGAAATAGTTGAGAAGCGGACTTATAGTCCAGCGATAACAATTTTTCACCTTCTGATGTTACATCAACTAACCGAATTGCTTTCAATCCACATCCCTCCGTTTTTAACATATCATGCGAGTGTGAGAAGTGAAACATGAAAAATAGAGAATCATCATCACGTTTCACTCGACACTCGTTTCCTGTGGTATCTACATTGGAGCTTTTCGCCAATGCCCAGTACTCAGAACTCAGTTCCTCAAAATTAAGTTTTTGTTCATCGAATTATGCGACAGCGAAGTAAAAGGTCGTCATTATCCAAATATGTTTTGCGAAAAAGAGATGTAGGCTTTTACTGTTTACTTTCATGAATTTTGGAAATTCTAGTATTGATTGTAACATATTAGCATGATACAAAGCAAGGATATTTCTACTGCTGCCATCAGTTTAAGATTAGCGCGAGGGGTATCAGCCTCGCGCTACTTTCGAGACTTTTTTTTGCTGATTGTCTCTACTACAATTGCCCAGATTGCAAAACAGGTTGTCTGTAGGTTGGCAGTCGGTTCTTTAAGCTCGATTGGTGTTGCGCTTACATAACTACCATCCTTCCGTTGAACTTCACGGAGATATCGCACCGCTCGATAGCCAGCGGTCGAAGTATCCTTTCCCGCGACCAAAGCTAGAACTGCATAAGATGTAAGTTCTGAGTCACTGGGTTGTCCTTTCATTAGGCCAAATCCGCCGTCGTCATTCTGAGCTTGTTTCAGCCAATTGAGCGATTCTTCGATAGTATAAGCATAGTCAATGGCGGCGATAGATAACCCCTGAACGGCCCAAGCGGTTGCCATCGTATTTGAAGGTTCACCTTTTTTAATCGCCCAGCCGCCATCACTATTTCTGTTATCTATAAGCCATTGAATGCCTTTCGGCACTGGGGTATACATTGTATCCAGATTAACGCGCTTCATGCCGGTCAGAACCGCGCCTGTGTAGACCGGGTTTCCCACACCGCCTACATTTTTCGCCCAACTGCCATCTGCATTTTGGGCTTTTTTCCTCAACCAACTCAGAGCTTTGATGGAGAGCGCCTCATGGGTTGAGAGTCCGGCTTCCGATAAAGCCATTACAGTAAATATCGTATGAGCGGAATTTTCATTCCAACCTCCATCCTCACCCTGCGACTTTACGAGATAATTTAAGCCTTTGCTAACCGTCTCCGAACCTGACCCCTCACCGACGAATAACAACGCTTGTATAGCCAATGCGGTTGTTTCAATATCGCTTTTGCCCCCTTGAATCAACGGCCAGCCGCCATCAGCATTTTGCATGCTCTTAACATAAGCCGCTGCTTTACCGAGAACCTCCGCCACTGGGGCGGCTCTTGAGCAGGTGGATACGGTTAAAGTAAGTAATGTAATTAGTCCGAAAGTGGAAAGTACATTGCATCCTTTTTTCATCTTTACATCCATCCTTTATTCGGTTCTACAACAATTTTATAGACGCCTTCAGTACCGAGCATTTTTATCCCATCCTCGAATTTTTCCAGCGGGAGATAGTGTGTAACTAATTCTTCCAACGGCGCGTTGCACTGCCTGAGAAATTCAAGCGCGGTTGCGAACTGAATTTGCGGATATGACCAGACTGCCAGAATATCTATATCTTTTCGGCAGATGACGTGTGGGTTGACGGAGACCTCGCCGGAATCACAGTAATGTCCTATTTCGACTACTTTTCCGCCGCGGCGGACGAGTTCGATTGCTTCTGCCAAAACAGATGGAACACCGGCGCATTCTATCACGATGTCCGCTCCCACACCGTCGGTTAGTTCTTGCACCCGTTCAATTCGTTCTTCGAGAGTGGTCTCCCCGACATTGATAGTAACATCAGCGCCCATCTTCTTCGCCATATCCAACCGACTCTCCACAATATCTGTGGAAATAATCAATCCCGCGCCGGTATGCCTGAATACTGCGGCAACCATCAATCCAATCGGTCCTGAACCCAACACCGCCACTCGCTTACCGACGCCATATCCTGCGCCGACTTGCGGCACGCCCGGCGCAAAACAGCGTTCGACGGCGCGCGTGGCAACTGCCGCAGGT
>DTYX01000261.1 GCA_012961655.1 Candidatus Poribacteria bacterium | reverse complement strand
GTTCCGGAGTCCACTTTGAGTGGACTTGAGCTTCTTAGCCTGAAATTAATTTCAAGGCGATTGTGGCACGCAAATAAACGAAACGTGTTGAAAAAAACAGGACTTCGAGATTTTCGATTAGCTACCATTGAACTAATGGGTTCTATTTACCAATCACAGGCGTTTTTAAACCAGTTCGATATATGCCATCGGCGCAGCATCGCCGAAGCGCGGACCTACTTTAATGATGCGTGTATAACCGCCATTTCTGTCCATGTATCTTGGACCGATTTCATCAAAGAGTTTCTGCAACACTTCATGGTCTCTAATAGTGCGTGCAGCTTGCCGGCGGGCATGTAAATCACCCCGCTTAGCAAGCGTTATAAGTTTTTCCGCGACGCTTCTAAGTTCTTTACTTTTGGCTAACGTTGTTTGAATACTTTCATTTCGAAACAAAGCTACCGCTTGATTTGAAAATAACGCTTTTCGATGCCCGCTGGTAATATTCAATTTACGTCCCTTATTTCTATGGCGCATTGACTAAATACCTCTTAAATTAATTATTCATCATCTAAGACCATGCCGAAAGACAGTCCCATATCCGCCAGAAGATCTTTTATTTCATTAAGTGATTTACGTCCAAAGTTTCTGTATTTTAGCATATCCGATTCTGTCTTCGTCACTAGATCTCTAATAGTAACGATATTAGCAGCTTCGAGACAATTCGCTGAACGGACAGAGAGTTCCAATTCGGCTACCGGTTTAGAGAGATATACTTTTCGCCTTTCAGCTTCCTCGTCAATCTCTTCTTCCTCTTCGATATACGTTTCATCAAAATCGATGAACATCTGCAGATGTTCTGTCAGAATTTGTGCTGCCTCACCGACGGCTTCTTTAGCGGTAATACTTCCATCAGTCCAAATCTCTAAAGTCAGCCTCTCAAAGTTGGTCATTGAGCCAACTCTAGTTTCATCAACGGAGAAATTCGCTTTTCTTACAGGAGAAAAGGCAGCATCGATGGGAATAACCCCAATCACCTGTTGCTCTAAATTATTGTCGCCCGGCACATAACCTCGGCCGCCACTGACGATAAGCTCCATGTTAAGTCTTGCGCCCCTATCAAGCATGGCAATATGTTGGTCAGGGTTTATAATCTCAACCAAGTTATTAGGATGGATATCAGCAGCAGTCACTTCGCAGTCTCCTTGAGCATCCAAATATAGCGTCACCGGCTCGTTAATATTAGCCTTCAATCGAACTTGCTTAAGGTTGAGAATAATCTGTGTAACATCTTCTACTACGCCGGGAAGGGTTGAAAATTCATGCTGAACTCCATCAATCTTCACGGAAATAATCGCAGTGCCAGGAAGCGAAGACAACAAAATCCGCCGCAAAGAATTTCCTAAAGTAATACCAAAACCTCTTTCGAGAGGTTCCGCGATAAATTTACCATAGTTATACGTAAGCGTTTCAAGGTCAGCGATAAGTCGCTTCGGTTTTGTAAGCTTATTTAATTTCATCTAAATTTCTACCCCCTGGAAAAATCCATTACTGTTCAGGGATTATCGAATATTGTAAAATATACAATTACGTAAACTATCTTTAACGGAATTACTTGGAATATAATTCTACAATTAGTTGTTCCTGAATAGTTGTTGAAATTTGTTCCCTTGTTGGGATTGCGTTAACGACTCCCTGTTTTCTTTCAGGGTCCAGGTTTAACCATTCAGCAACGCCCCTTTGTTGAACAAGTTCTAGTGCTTGTCGAATTCTGTCCATCTGCTGGCTCCTTTCCCTAACCTGGATGACATCTCCTGCTTTTACTAGATACGAGGGAATATTTACTCGTTTGCCATTAACGAAGAAATGGTTGTGACTCACTAGCTGTCTGGCTTCATTCCGGGAGGATGCGAAGCCTAATCTGTAAACAACATTGTCTAGACGGGTTTCCAATATCCTAAGAAGATTCTCGCCTGTGATACCTTTTTGACGTTCCGCATTTTTGAAGTAGCGCTTAAATTGTTTTTCGAAAACGCCGTAGATTCTTTTGGCTTTCTGTTTCTGTCTT
>DTYX01000260.1 GCA_012961655.1 Candidatus Poribacteria bacterium | reverse complement strand
GTAGGTCGAGTTTCCAAACTCGACGGTAAGATGTCGAGATATGGCTTCAAGACCAGAACGAATTGAATCTGCCCAGTTCCCAGCTCCTAATTCCGCGAAGAATCTATGGGGAATAGTAATAGGAGAAAACATTTTAGGACATCAAAATTGTGAAGTACTGAGGCTTATTTTTCAGAAATAAACTATAACTTTTAATGGCGCACAAATGATATAGATACATAATGCGTAATGCGTAAAAACAGAAAATTTTACGTGAGCATTATAGCAACACTCGTGTGTTATTCAGTGGGACAGAAAAGAGCAAGTTTAATATTAAAAATTACGTAAAAAAATGGAAAAACGAATAACAGATATACAATCACAGCGGAAAAATTCACCTCGTAAGTCCATTTATTTGGATGGGGAATTCTTTTGTAGTGTTGATGGAGCATTGATTATAAAATTTGGATTGCGCATTGGTCTCAGCATAGACGAGGATGTCCTGAGAAAAATAATTCAAGAGGACGAAATCTTGAAAGCCAAAAGCTACGCGTTTGACCTGCTTGTCCGCCGTAGTTATACTCAAAAGGAGATGTATGATAAACTGGCGCAGCGCTATGCTGAGGATGCAATATCCACCACAATGGAAACGTTGGAGAGGCTGGGATACATCAAAGATGAGGAATATGCGAAGAATTGGGTGGAAAGCAGGAAACGCCACAAGCCAAAGGGCAAAAAAGCTCTGAGAATGGAACTGATGCGCAAAGGTATTGATAAGGGAACTATCTCCAGAGTATTGTCGGAAATCGACGATTCGGAGGAGTTTGAAATGGCTATGGAAGTAGCCAAAAAGCAAATCAAGCGTTACAAAAATTTAGAACCAAACGTTGTCCGAAGGCGTCTATACGGTTTTTTGGAGAGACGGGGGTTCGATTACGAAACGATAAACGATGTATTGAGATACGTGATGTCGGAAGAATAATCTCCTCGGTCCTCCTTTAGTTTGCTTTTCAATTATTATAAAGTGGGAGCAATCTTATCGCAAAACGTGAAACGTGAATATGAACATCGCGTTTCACGTCTCACGATTCATTCTTTTTGGGTTACTTAACCGTTTATGGTTTTCCTACGGACAATACATCTACGTTCGCGTTCACTTCATCAAGATTGGCCATACCGATTAAGAGGCTATCCACGTTTCGGTTTTTTATTGTGTTCTTAATGACTTCGGGGATCTCTTCCGGTGTATCTTTGAAAGGTTGCACAACCTTCATCGCTATAAACCCCATATTCTGCTTTCTCTTAGCTTCAGCAAGTATGGGCTTAAGTCTCTCACTGTTATTCAGATTGTACCTGATGAGCATGACATCAAAGAAACCTAATTCTATCGCCTTTTTCATGACAACAACCATGTTGTAGTGGCAAGAGAACCCACTGAAGCGTATTTTACCTTCATTCTTTAGCGTTTCGTAGGCGCCCTCCAGTTCTGGATTGCTTATAGCGTCCACACTCTGGAATGGAGGAACGAGGATGTCAACATAGTCTGTATTGAGTTGTTGGAGTGCTTTTCCAACTTCTTCACTCACCGGCTCCTCCTTCAAAGCCAGGAAAACCTCCTGCCGCCTCGTTGTCATAACATCGCTAACCACCTCGATGCTCTGGCTACCGGTATAGTTCGGCGCTGTATGAATGAGATTTACACCCCTATCTATAGCCAGGTGAAGCGGCGCAGGGCTATTGAGGTAGGCTCCGCCGAATGATAGTTCCGTGACTCCCAACTTCGTCCGGCCCAACGTCCGCAATTTGAGGGAACCTGACAATTTCGCCTCGGCTAACACGCTGTAATTGCCAAGCGCTAACCCTGCTCCTATGGCAGAGGATACTTTGATAAACTCACGTCTGGTAATCTTTTGTTTCATTTTATTACTTTTGCAACGCAATTTTTTTATAGCTTTCGTGATGACAGTTGAAGACTGCTTAAAATAAAAGCATTACACCTTTCACTCAAAATTCAAAAATCTAAACGAAATACGCGGAATATAAATTAAAAGAATAGTTCCTAAATCCAACTTTGTCAACAAAAAAATTTGGTTCTGGACTGACTGACCCGAAAATTCAGTAAATGTGTCGCCTCAGTCGCCTCAGTCTGTCTGTCGCCACTGAGGGGCGACGCTACGGACGACGCTACGGGCGATGCTACGGGCGATGCTACGGGCGACGCTAC
>DTYX01000259.1 GCA_012961655.1 Candidatus Poribacteria bacterium | reverse complement strand
TTATCCCTAAATCTTTTTCGCTATAAACCCCCGCTAAAATAAAATGACCTGTTTCATGTTGAATCTCATTTAACCGAGATGCAATCTCCAGACTCAAATCAAAATCATCATCATTGGGTGTCGAAAAAATCAGATGAGGATATCCTTGCGGTCCTCTGAACAGCTTCACATATTTTACATGCGGATATTTGGCAAGAATTTCCTCGCGAAGTTGTTTGACTATTTGTGCCTTAGTTGACTTTTTCCTTTTCACTTGAGTAACACCTCTCTTACCTGCTCTACAAAATTTTGCGCAAGCCTTAATGTACGGCTTGCAGTTTTTTCATTCGTTTGTGTAGTATCATAATCGGCAATTTCTCTTCGTCCAAGAATAGTTATTAAAGAATTCGCAAAGCGACTTGAGAAGATCTTACGGCGGTGTATTAATGCCTCAGCAAATTGAGCTTGAACAAAGTCATGTTTCCATTTATCACTAGGTTTTCCAATACCATATTTGGTCAAAGCCGCTATCGCTGCCTGAAACATCGCATAATATGCTCGATTTACGCTAGCATTATGCAAACCATACATAACTCTGCGGCAGTGATATTTTCCTCTGATTTTCTCATCCAATCACTTCCAGCATTCATTGGTCCTCACGAATCCTCATCCCCATCAGATAGTGGTTGTACGGACATCATAAGTTCCCATATAGTTTTTCTATTATGGTATAAAAATTCTAATCCCGAAATGAGGGTCAACAGAAGCGGAAGGAACATCATAAAATAGATCGGTCCATGTACATCGCGCATTTTTTCAATCAGAGCCCACCTCACAGCGAATCGTTCTCGGTAATCGTGAAGCGTTAATAGCAGGAGGCTGATTACGATAACTATCATCTGCGACGAAGCTTTGTATTTGCCGAGTTTCGTCGCGGAGACGACATCACCATGTCCCGCGACCATCACCAAGCGCAATCCCGTGACGACGAACTCTCGCCCGATAATGCTCAAAACCATCCAACCGGGAATGAGCCCATCGTCAGCCCTTGTGAAAACGATGAGCGCCGCACCAACTAAAAGTTTATCCGCTAACGGGTCCATAAATTTGCCGAAGCTGGTTGTACCTTCTCTACGAGCTATCAATCCATCGAAATAATCGGTGAGAGAGGCGACCGAGAACACTATGAGAGCAGATAACGTCCGCTTATAACTAAACAACGTCATAAAAACCGGCACCATAGCTATCCGAAACATCGTCAGATAGTTGGCAATTCGCATCAGATGGGATAAATTCATCTCACAACCTCGCCGATAAAATCGTATTCATAAGTCCCCACAATCTTCACCGGGACAAATTCACCGATTGATATTTTGCCTGAATATGGATACGCGACTTCAGTCGGGGAACTAATGTAGACGACGTCATCGATTTCAGGCGCTTGTCCCTCGGTTCGCGCGTACACTACGCAATTATTTTCATCGAACCCATCAAGGAGAACAATCATCTCATTGCCGATGTAGCTTCGTCTCTTTTGGAAGGCGATATTCTTCTGTATTTCAATTAGTCTCTCCACACGCTCCCGCTTAACCTCTTCTGGCAATTGCCCTTTCATCTTCGAGGCGGGTGTTCCCCCCTCTTTAGAATAGGCAAATACGCCCAAATGGTCAAATTCCATCTCTTGGATAAAATCTAACAGCGTTTTAAAATGTTCCTCCGTTTCACCCGGAAAACCGACGATTACAGTTGAACGCAGTGTAATATCCGGCGCCTTATGTTTAATCAATGTGATTCTCCTGCGCAATTGCGCCGATGTCGTTTTACGAACCATCCGTCGTAAAATATCGTCGTGGATATGTTGAATGGGAATATCGAGATACCCACACACCTTTTTTTCAGTCACAATTACATCTAACAACTCTTCATCCACCAATGTTGGATAAGCATACAATACCCGAATCCACTCAATCCCATCAACTTGGGTCAAATTCTTGAGAAGCTTGGGCAACAGCCGTTTTCCCGTCAAATCCATCCCGTAGGAAGTGGAGTCTTGCGATATCAAGATTAATTCTCGCACACCCGATTCAGCGAGATGACGCGCTTCCGCCAACAGCGAATCCAACGAGCGGCTCCTGTGAACACCGCGCATCTGAGGAATAGTACAAAACGAACACCTCTTATCGCATCCTTCTGCAATTTTCAGATAGGCGTAGTGTTTGGGGGTAGACAGGACTCTGGGCGTTAAATGGTCGTAGAGATACTGCGGAGAGGATATAAGAATTAAAGGTTTTCCGTTTGTGGAAGTAGCAGTCTCCGTTAGCAAATCACAAACCTTGACAATTTGATGAAATTCGCCCGTCCCGACAAAAACACTGACTTCCGGCAACGTTTCGGCAAGTTCATCCGAATACCTCTGCGCTAAACAGCCCGTTACAACAATCTTCTGATGGTTCGCTCGCTCGCAGCGTGCGATTATAGTATCGATAGATTCTTGCTTGGCGGATTCTATGAAAGCACAAGTATTTATAATAAGAATATCCGCTTTCTGCTCATCAGAGGTTAGTTCATAACCGCCTCGTTGTAATAAGCCCAACATAACCTCTGAATCCACTAGATTCTTGGGGCAACCTAAACTGATGAGAGCAACTCTCTTTGTCAAATATCTATGCACCTCTTGGCGTGAAACGTAATACGTGATGCGTAATGAGAGACAATCATATATCACGTTTCATTTAGTCGGAAATATTCGTAATCCGGGGCAGTTGCGCCATTTTTCTTTATTGCGGCGATATGTTAATAACTTCAGCGTCTTTTGGAACAGTAAATTTAAAAGTAGATTCATCCAGTTTTTGATTCAACTTCACGTTTTTCAGCGCTGTGACAATCAACATATCGTTTGCCTGATTTTTATACGAAAACTGGACAGGCGCCCAATCTTTTGCTCGAATCCACACTTCGATAATTTCAGGCAGAGGTGCGCCTGGTTCAGTTGATTTAGGTTTTATCTGCTTCGGAGATAATTTCACCCGGTATATGCCTTTCGGGTTTGCAACCTCATCTTCGACCAGTTCCATATTGTAATTTTTCGGCAGGTTTTCCAACGATTTTCCGATACCGGGCAAAAGTTCTTTCCCTTTAGATGTTGTTTTAGTGACCTGATTCAACCAGGGCGTATACGACCAGGAAGTTTTGCCGTCCAAAATAATTAACTGAGAAAGTTCTCCGGGGTTGGCATTATCAAAATATTCCTGCCGCAAAAGGTTCGGTTTGCTGAAGAGAAGTTTTCCTTTCGCGATGCTTCGTTGATTTTGGTAGTGGGTAGTCTGTTCAAAATCCGCGCTGAAATTTTCTGCCCGTTCATAAGCAGTTTTAAAATTACGGTAAATCTCGTCAACCGTTATCGCAACAACTGAATTGGTTACAAACATTAAGCAAAAGAGAAAACTGAACAAGAAAAAACTGCGCCGCCGCATAGTTAATCACCTCGATATTTTGGGGATACTGTCAAACGCAAAATCGTGAAAAGCAAGTAAAATTCAGGAATGAAACAGCTTTATTTTGTCCCCCCCTACGTTGGTGATTGATACAGTTTACCAGTAACCAGTTACCAATCACCAGTAACCAGTGGAGTGATTAAACGAGTTTTCATTTGACAATACTTTCTGAAAAAGAGTTTATCATATTTTCACAATTACGTCAAATATTTATTTTTCAATTTAGAAAATGACAACTTATGATAGCAGCACGGCATCCGCCGTCTATCTATCGAGAGTGAAGAAGCGTAAATTTATTGCGCAAAAATACCTAAAAATGACAGAAAAATGACAGAAATGACTTGCGAAATCACTGGAATACATGGTAAAATATTACAGCTTTAGCTTGATTTTTATAGACTACCAGAGGGAAGCAATTCCAATGTTAACCGTAAACATACTTAGGGGTTTAAATGAAAAACAAGTTCATGCCGTTCTCCATCATCAAGGTCCACTTTTAGTCCTGGCCGGACCGGGAACTGGTAAGACCAAAGTTGTTACACATCGAATCGCATACTTAGTGCGGAGATATCGCGTTCCGCCTGAGAATATTATGGCGGTGACGTTCACTAACAAAGCCGCCCAGGAGATGTCGGAACGGATTAATCAGCTTTTGGGGACGACGGGACTTGATGTCTGGATTGGCACATTTCACGCCGCATGCGTGCGGATGCTCAGAGAACATGGCAGCGAGATTGGACTAAACAGAAATTTCGCAATTTTCGACCAGGAGACTCAGGACGAGGTAATTTCCGAATGCGGGCGGGATTTGGGGCTTAGTCTGTCAACTTATCCCGTTTGGTTTCTGCGCGATATTATCAGCGCGATGAAGATTCAGATGCAGGACCCCTCAGCGGAACACGATTTTATCCGAACCCGTGAAGGTGATGTTATTGAGGACCCGGCCGAGCAGCAAGATGTAGCCAACCTCCTTAAAGCCTATCAAGAGAGATTGGCTTTGCACGGCGCGCTCGATTTCGATGACCTGATTAGCAAAACGGTGCAACTGCTGAGCCAGGTTCCGGCGGTTAAAGATGAATATCAGCGCAGAATTCATTACATCCTCGTTGATGAATTTCAAGACATCAACTTCGCCCAGTATGAACTGCTGCGGCAACTTTGCGGCAAGCAGAAGAACATCATGGTTGTCGCCGACGACGACCAAGCCATCTACAGTTGGCGCGGCTCAAGCACCGTATATATCGACCGCTTCAAGGCGGATTTCGGCGATAAGGTCATCGAATTAGAAGAACATTACCGCTCAACGCAGAAGCTCTTGCGCGCCGCGCAAAGCCTTATAGAACATAACAATCGCCAGAAGACAAGCGTGTTGACGACGACGAATGAATCGGGGTATACGATATTTCACTACAATCTTGAGAGTGCGGAAGATGAACCAGCTTTTGTCACCAAATTAATCCGCCAATTGGTGGAACAACGCCGTTATTCCTACGGAGATATTGCGTTATTTTATCGCACCCATCGTCTCGCCGACCAATTAGAGGAACATCTGTTGCGTGAGCAGATTCAAGTCCAACGTGTGCAGCGCCTGAGCACATTTCAAGAAGTCGGCAGCAACGATATTGTCGCATATCTGAAATTTTTACATTGGCATCTGGACAGGGATTTAAAGCGGGCGATTAATTTCCCGCAATTGGTCATCGACGAATTGACGATGGTGAAGTTGGAATGGCTAGCGAAGCAAGGTAAAATTACACTAAGAGAGTTATTCAGCAAAATCGACGATTATCGGGATGACATCGGCCCTTTAAACCGCAGAAACATCAAGCGGTTTATGAAAGCGATTGATGAATTTGCAAAGACGGTAGAAAATCGCAACATCAGTAGTATTGCCTTGGATTTGTTCAAATTCCTCGAGGCGCGTCGTAGTCCATATAGCAGTGAAGATATCGAATCGATTGAATCCGAGCAAGAGATTCGCGGACTGTCAACAACAGCGGATATTCTCTATCGTGCTGTCAATTTAAGCGAAAAGATTTCTATTCATGCAACTTATGGCATTGACAACTACTGCGCCGCCAAAATTATTCACCGGACTTTATCGGAGTATCTCGACGCGGATGTCGAACTCAATCTTCTGCCTCACCCAACAGCATCTGCCGTTGAGCTATCATCAATCACCAATCATCAATCACCAGTTGACATCTTGATAGGCTCATTCGATGAAATTCCCGCTAGTGAGACACAAGCTATCTTAATCGGGGCAGCAAAAGATAGCAAAGGATGTATCATTCTGCAATATCCTTATGATGAAGTTCCCCCTGCTTCGTTGATTGCTTTAAAATTATCTCAACGTCTTCTGAGCTATTTCGAGATGCCGAATTTAGAGGGATTGATAATTTACGACCTTGAAACGATTGGCAATGAGGCCAGAAACGCTGTTATCTTAGAAATCGCCGCAGACCAGTTGGACGCTACAGGTTCAGGCGTCAAACACTATCATCAATTGGTCAATCCGAAGATGCCGATTCCTAAGTCGAGTACACGCATCCACGGCATCAATGATAAAACCGTCGAAAATAAACCCAGCATCGAAGCGGTTTTGCCGGAATTTTTAAAGTTTATTGGCGATAGTATTCTCATCGGGCACAATATTGAAGAATTCGATAACAGAGTCATCGACCGGGAGATGGGCAAACATTTGGAAGGGCGTGGACTATCAAATCCATTTTATGACACCTATTTGACGGCGCAACGTCTCTATCCTCGCGAGAATTGCAAATTAGAAGCGCTGGCGGATAAATTTGGCATTGAGCATGAAGACCTACATCATGCCCTTGAAGATGTCTCCGTTACCAAGCAAGTATTTGAATCCTTGAGCCGAGAGGACAGACGGCGGCGTGAACAATGCAGTTTGCCTGAGATGTTGCCGCTAGTTGCAGTGGGATTGTTAGAGAAAAATGCACTGATTGAAGATTCAGCCGATATCCCAAAGAATCGGCAAGCATATCATCAGGCGGCGGCTCGTTATATCCAGAATCATAAAATTGAACTCGATTGGCTGACCGAACAGCTTCAACCTCAAGACCGAGATTTAATCCCTCGATTCATGCGCGACTTGCGAACGATGGATACTGTTCAAGCCAACGAAGAGACTCTCTGGCGCAGTCTGCGTGGCAATTTCATGAATAGCGTTCTGAACTTTGAATCTAACAATAAACGGCAGGATTTGCCCGCATTTTTGGATTATCAATCGCTGGTTAGTGGTGTCGATGAGACCAGAATTGACGAAGACAAAGTTACCCTCATGACGTTGCACTCAGCCAAGGGCACTGAATTTCCTGTTGTCATCATGATAGGGATGGAAGAGGGCGTTTTTCCCATCTATCGCTCTAGCCAACCGCCGGAGATGCTGGAAGAGGAGCGGCGTTTATGCTATGTCGGTATGACGCGTGCGAAAGAACGTTTATATCTGATTTCCGTGAGCCGTCGGGAAAGTGATAGAGAACGCGGCAATTCGATTTTTATCAGAGAGATTCCGTCGAATTTAATGCGGCATTGGTCGCCACCGCGGGAACGTAAGATTAGAGCCAATTGATTAAGTGCAAGGAGATGATAAAATGGCGAAAAGAAAAATAATCCCTATAGTGGTCGTTCTCATAGTAGCTTTTATCGCCGGTCAATTTAATGCTTTCGGTAGTCTAGCAAAGCTAACCGGTAAAATTGTTGTAACCGTTAAAGCGACAATAAAAAGAATTAGCAGGATATTAGTAGTAAAGGAAAAGGATACAGAAGAAGTTGTTGAGATAAAAGCGCAGAAAGCAAAAACTGTTTCAACGCCAGCAAAAGTGGAGGAAAACGCGCCAATTCCTGAACAATTGATGAATTCAATGAGGGAAAAGAGACTGGAAAATGATGATTGGGAAGATGGAACGCTTTTATATAATTTTCCCGATGATACAAATGACGATTTTTATCAAGAACCGGAGTATGATGATGTAGATGTTGAACCATCTGATGACTGGGATAGTCTGTTGGAATCTTTAACCATTGAAATTTTTTCGGATGAAGGCTACTCAGAATATTTAGATGCAAATGATGAAGACGGGATAGAATCACTTTTTTCATCTGATGAATTATCCGGTTTGGAGCTTTGGCTTAATATTGATAAGAAAACATCAGAGGAGATAGAAGATTCAATTTGGGAATTACCTGAATTGTTTGATTATATACCAAATTCGGATTAAAAAAGGATAATACACCTCCCTAACGCGCACTTTATATGTGGGATTAATGAGGACAATGGCTAAGAAAAATTACTACGGCATTTTAGAAATAAAACAAGATGCTTCTGTAGATGAGATAAAAAAGGCGTTTCGAAAACTGGCGGTTAAATATCATCCTGACAAAAATCTTGGCGATAAAACAGCAGAGGAGCGGTTCAAAGAAATTACAGAGGCTTATGATATTCTTTGCGATGCCACAAAACGAGCTAAATATGATAGAAAATTTCATTCTACCAGATATCAAAGCGGGGTAGATTTTCACAATTTTGACGATATGGCACATTACCAGAATGATACTCGTAAAAGCAAACGTGGTTTTGCGTTTGATGATATCTGGGCGAATATATTCAGGAGCTTTTGGTATAGAAAATCAAATGCTAAAAATAGACATCGAGTTCCCAGACGTGGTAAAGATGTCAAACGAGAAATCAAGATTCCTTTTGACAAAGCTGCCAGAGGCTGTCAGGTCCTGCTTACGGTAAACCATTCAAAAACTTGCAACGTGTGTTATGGCAGCGGAGCTCAACCGGGCTCAGAATATCAAACCTGTCTCCATTGCAATGGACGAGGGATGATAAATGTTAGGCAGGGTCGAATTACTCTCCGCCGCCCTTGCCCGTACTGCCTGGGCAAAGGCATCTTTATTTCAAGACTATGCGCAAATTGTAATGGGAATGGCACAGTTCAGTCATTCCAAAAAATTGGCGTAAAAATTCCACCCGGTATAAGAGATGGAACACGTATCAGATGTCGTGGTGATGGCGAAGGAGGAGAATATGGCGGTCCCAATGGAGATTTGTACTTAATCGTGCGGCTTGAGCCGCATAAATTTTTCACTAGGAAGGGTGATGATATTTATTGTGAAATAGATATCGATTTCGTAAAAGCCATACTAGGGGCTACAGTAAATATTTCGACGATTTATGGCAAGGTTAATCTAGTCATCCCACCACATACTCAAACAGGCGACGTTTTAAAACTGAATGGGATGGGAATTGCCAAGGGAGATGGACCTGGACGAGGACATCAATATGTTAAAGTGAACATTACCTTCCCAAATCATCTTACCCCAAGACAACGAAATCTTCTGGAACAATTCTATCAGGAATAACAGATGTTTATGAATTTTCTGACATATTTGATGATACAGGATGAATAACAAATCTTGGCTTGCATCTCCTACCATTACCAAAACCTTCGGAGTTAAAAATATTCCGTTTATTTTTGAAAATGACTAAAATTTTTTTCTTGATTTATAGGTGTTTCTTTGGTATCATTAAGATAATAATCTGGCGCATTTTGGGTAATATGCAACGGAGCTCTGTAGCAGGAAGAAAGGAGATGTTTTCTGATGGCGGAG
>DTYX01000258.1 GCA_012961655.1 Candidatus Poribacteria bacterium | reverse complement strand
GGAGAATGGCAAGACCGCCAACCCATATTGCAAGATACTGGAGGCCAAGCAAAGAAGCCTATTAGTAAAAGTGCGGCTAGTGCACCAAGAAGGAGCGGCCATTTTTTTCGTGGTTTAGGGTCTACTATTGTTATCTTTTCTTCAGACGCTTTGATTGAGCGTAAGTCCAAGACACTTCCGTCATCTGAATATCCCCACATAGTGACAACAGGTTTGCCATCTACTCGCCAAATATGATCGGCGCTAGGAATCTTCAAAACAAGGTCTAGAACCGTCGCTACGTTTTTATCATTATCACGGTCACTTGCCTCTAGTTGTTGTCTTAGCTCTTCAACCTCTGAAACAGCATCTTCAATTTGGCTATTTAGCTTATTTCGCTCGCTTTTAGAAAGATCTGAATAACGAGACGCGTTTGTGTATTGGTTCGTGTAGTAGTCGATCTTATCATTACCTGATGCTTCAGGAGTAGCAAAAATATCAGAACACCCATTTTTACAACGCTTTTTTATAGCCGCCGTGAATTGGTTATGTAATTGACTGATCGAGCGCTCTGCCCAGCCGAGGCTTTCAAAATCTTGTATGTTTTCTGTGACCAGAAGTTTCATTTAGAGTATCCTTACTTGGGCGTTCGAAATAGAGCTGATGGAATGGTTATGGTCGACTGTTTGCCATCCAACATAATTGTGAATCTTATATTCTCGGCGGTCCAATGATCTATTAGATAGTTGAAAAAGTTCTGTTGTTGTCTGAACTTGTTCAGAAAAGATCCACCATTTTTGAATTCTGTACCAATTTCAAGGTCTACGTTAAGCCCCTCAGGAAGAGCGGTTATAGTTGGATTGCCGCCAATGGGGAAGTCGAGAGATAGGCCTGTGCGGAAGTTAATAGTCCGAGCCTCAAATCCATTATGGGCTTTTTCAAGCAATACGTTTGCTGCTATTTGATTGTCAGATATGCTTTTTGCCTGCGAAAAATCAAAGCCAGATTGCGCAGATACGATACGGTGAAATGATCCGTCATTGAGTAAATAGACATTCTCAAGATTGCCTGCAAGATTTTTCAAGTCACGGACAGTCTCAACACTGTAAGTTCCAGAAGGAGGCAGAATAACAGAAACAAGAGCGCGGTCGGTTAATCCCTCTGTATTTTGAATACTACAGTAAAAAGAAATGCTTTTATTTGAGGCACTCGATTCTTGTTCGATAACTTCGTATAAAATGGAGTGGCCGACAATTTTTACAGACCCAAACTTAGGGGCGTCACAGTCACGTATGCGTAGAGAGTTAGTACCCGAAATATCTAAGTCATTGCGCAAGGGATAGATTCTGAATGTCCTATGGGTTTTATCCACAGCTTCTAACTGATCACTACAGGCGATTGGCGGCTGTGGTGGAGCAATTCCTGTAGGGTAGAATCCATTCTGACATGCCTTTTGACGAAGATCAGCAGTGAGCTTACGATAGGTTGGCATTTCTGGCTCTGGCTTAAGAGGGGGCGTTGGAACTACTGTTACCAAAGGTTCTTTTTCATCTTCTATTATAGCTTCTTCCCTCACGTCCTTCGCGGCTAACACTGCGATATCTTTCTCAATACGTTGTTGCTTCAACACCCAATAGCTTGCCAAAGCTCCGATTAAGAAGAGTCCGCCTACAGTCCAAACCAGGACCCTCCGTTTCTTATTTGGCGCTAAAGCTTTTATTTTTGCCTGAGTGCCGCTTACGTGCTTCCCGTCTGGATGTGTATCCAAATACATTTGATAATCCTGCACGGAGTTAGCATCTATCGCGGGGCCCCACGCATCAATTTCAGCTTGTTGTGCACTGTTTCTTTCAGCAACCGTTCCCGTTAATATATCGCTAATAAACTGTTGCGCTTGTTCTCGGTGAGCGCCATTCGGGAATTCCTTTAGGTAGTCGTT
Organism: Candidatus Poribacteria bacterium; assembly: GCA_012961655.1. Classification (GTDB taxonomy): domain Bacteria; phylum Poribacteria; class WGA-4E; order DTYX01; family DTYX01; genus DTYX01. The sequence continues at coordinate 4,685 of DTYX01000258.1, read as the reverse complement.
GTATACATCAAGAGTGTTAGCCTTCTGACTCGCATTCCATGCATTGTTGTCCCGTATTATAGCTTCATGTTCGTTGTTCTTTATTGGTGTACCACCCAAAGGTGATCCATCCCAGAGAGGAATATTTGTTAAAGCGCGAAATTTATGTGAGGTTTTTTTACCATCCGCAAATACTAAGGTGATTTGTAGCATACCACCGTCGATATAAACTGCATGATCATTCTCAATGAGGAAGCGGAGCTCCCCCTTGGGAGCATCGGTATCATGAGTATAAATTTGTGGATGACCATCTTCCCGCCACCCTGAAGAAGTCAGAATCTTATCAGGGTTTGAAAGGAGTGAAATTGACCATGACGATGGTAACTGGTTTTGATTTCCAAGAGTCAATAATAGCTCAAACTGTCCACTCGTCTGCTTTTCGTAGAGTTTAATCATATGGATTAATCACTTACTATCTCTAGAGCCTTAATGATTTCACCTAATCTTGCGTTAGCTTCAAGGTCAATGCCGTCCAATCCAGTGTTGTTTTCGGCATTTTTTGCAGTCATATTGCGAAATGCGAATGCCCAGTGTGCGGCTGAAACCAGCTCACGGCTTTCGGGGTCTCTGGGTAGGTCTGGTATAACATCTTCAGGTATTTTGGGCCGAGAAAATACTGGGGTTTTATTCCGGTTGGGCATTGTTATTTCGCCAGCTTCATATCCCAACTGATTAACAAAATTGTTTAGCACTTGAGCCGCGAGTCGCGATTTGTGAGGGAAAAGCTTTTCTGCAAACCTTGGAAAGCGTGATGCTTCACGCGACGTCTCAGCTATCTTTGCTGGCAGGTCTATTCGTTCTGCCCCTTCAAGAAATTCACCCTTAATAATAGATAAGCTTTCTTCAGTTAGGTGGAAGTAGTCTCTGACTTGTTTGTTTGTAGTGCGATCTTCAAGTTGCTCTTGCCATGCTCTCATTAGAGAATTGGCAAAGTATAAATGCTTTTCAACTACTTCTTTGTTGCTCGTTCCACCCTCTGAAATTACACTAATGTCAGTGTCTGAGATAAGATCTGTAAAGGGATCATCGTACTCTGTATTAAAGTTTGATATTGCGACATCGTCTTCAAATTCAACCTCCCGTTCAATTTTACGCAATAAATCCGTAATGGTATTTTCCTTAACATGACAAATAGCTAAAAATTCCCCAAACTTGCGCTCTCTAGCACAAACGCGAATATCAGATATGACGCGATCTGCTTGCCCTACACGTTCTTTGAAAATCTTCTCCGCGTCACCATCAGCAAAGAACTCTGATGTCAGATGCATAAGCTGCGCCTTAAATTTCTCATATTCACGCTTGATTTGCCGGAGCTTAAACTCTGGGTGGCAGACTTTTTCGATACTCCCTAGAAGGTAGCTTCGACCACCATCGTTTATCTTAGTCATTTCCTTCCAGGCTTTTTCAGAATCTTTAAAATACCTACTTACCTTTTTAGAAGTGCGCGCGGCATCAAGCAGTGCCTCAAATTTTTTCAAGTACGCTGGATCTAAGCCCGTTTCTTTAAAGTCAGGGCGCTTTGCTTCCCCCTTAAAAAGAATACCGTTAGTCACCATAGAAGTATTTCGTAGCCAGAAAGAATTACTGAACGGTTTTCCTTTACTCCAATTATTCAACCATGAAATCTGCCCTTCATCCGCTGTTTTTGCATGATCACCGGACCCAACAAACTTTTCAAAGGAAGATTCCATTCTGTCTTCTAGAAGCATTTTTGCGTCTGTCGCACTGAAATGCTTATCAGCCATTGTGAGGACAAAAAACAAAGCGCAATCGGTCTCGCTTCGCGCTTCAGCATGCATACCATGCGTTACTTCGAGCCAATCATCTATCATTTTAGAAAGAGTGGCTACTTCTTGTGTGCTATCTTTCACACAAAGAAGCATCGCTGTGAGTTCCCGTGCGTCGAGATAACGATTAAATAGGTAGGCTACTTTGCCTCGAGTTAACAATTTTCCCAAGTTTCCGGTCGTGATCGCATCTAATCTTTCCCGAGTTCGTGCCCCAGGAAAATCTAGAAGATCCGCATGTGAATAAAAAGAGCTAGGCTGATCTGTAATAACAGCAACCATCTCAGCAGTGAGCGCCGAAATTATAGAATGATCTATACTGGTTTTTTGGCCGTTTTCAGTTCTAAGTTCTGCTACAATTCCCACCCCATCCCAAATGGCTTCCTGAGTAGAAACTACAATACAGTTAGCTTCAGTTTTAAAAATACTTGTTGGTGCCCAACATCTTACCGGATGTCCAAGGTTCTCCAACGCGGACACCATTTTACTAAACACTTCTGTTAGGTAAGTATTATTTCCCCAAAACAAAGAAAAGGTACTAATACGTTCAGCCAATGTCCCAAATTGAAATACGGACGATATTTTTGGCCAATAAGATTCGTAGTGACCAAAGTATGCTTGATAGCTAATACCCCCTATATGTCTCTGAAGATAACGTTTTAACTCAAAAGCCCTATCACTTTGACGCGTAAGAACATCGCTCGCTACTGAATCCAAAACAGATTCAATATCCGTGTCTAGAAGTGGCTTACGGCTTTCTTCCTTTAAGTCCTGGAAGTAGGTGTCGCTCAAAATTTTAGCGATATCCATTTCAGACAACAGCTCCAGTTCGATTGGAAAATCAGTATTTTGAGTGTTACTTCTGGTCGTAAATCGTGTAACAATTCCCGTTGATTCCTTGTTGCTTTCCATAGGGTTAACATCCCCAATAAAGCTCAGCTCTGAATTTCCAGCCCTGATCATCAAGCTTTGCCCTGGGCGACTTGCCAAAGAAGACACTAAGTAAGATTTTCCCGCTTGCGACTGACCAAAAACACCAACACACATACGGCGATCCGCAGCGTTAGCTAGACGCCCAAGTTCATCTTCTAAGCGCACGCAATCTTGACGGATTTCTTCTGCACGTGACCCCGCAAGGTGGGTATTGGCTTCTAACCATTCTTTGTAACTTGTAGCAGCTTTTGCCGACTTCAAAATATCTGTTGAGAGTCTTGTAGATAAGTTACTCATTACTTAACTCCACTTAAGTCAAAACATCCAGTGTCGGCCCAATGGAGATTATTTATCAACATCGTTTGCAGTCCCATCTTCACAAGTTTTGAAGATAAAAAATCCCCATTTTCGTCCACACAATTCTCAACTTCAAAAAGCTTCTCGCGTGGGTCGTCATCTGGCGGTAACCGCGTCAAGGTAACATTGATTTCATTGGGGACTCGGCCTTCTAGATTACTTTTCTTCAACCGTAGAGAATAAAGCATTGTGGCTGGCCATCTATCTAGGTCAAGCTGCCTAAAGCCTAGAGCCACTGGGGGGTGCAACTGAAAGGTTGCATCACTAATTTTCTGGTCATCTTTTTCCATGTCAATGTCTCGAAACAGAATATAATCATCATTAATCTTACCTTGGCTTATTTGTCCAATGAAGCGCGCTGTTGATTTCATCATCAACTGGCTTGTACGCATATGGAAATCATCCAGCTGACCTTCAGAAAGCGCGCAAATCATCGCGCCAACAGCAGCACAAGTCTTAGGATCTCCTATTTGGAATTTTGAATTGCGTAACGGATACCAATCTCCGACTTCATAATCATGCATCGTGATAACCCGATCGGCTGAAACTGGCATGCATTGTATAATTAAATCACGTAGTGCTGGAAAACGAGATGGTCTACCTGCCAACAGCAAAAAGTCACAATCATAGTAATAGGTTGCCTCGGCTAGGCACTCGATAAACGGCTCCATAACGCTAGTTATTGTTTTGTTGAGTAGCGCTGCGGAAACGGTAAAGGAAAAATCATCAATATCTACATCTTCAGGTGAACCTTCATAACTAAAAATGTGCTCAAGCACAGCCGCCGCTGGCTTTTGCCCCCGCCCAAATACTTGATCCCATACCACAGCTACCTGATGTTCTGTATCAAATTTCTGATACTTTTCATGTTGACCTAATATCCAAAGCCCAAGCGGGACAAGAACCTGTTGAGAAAACTGTTGTCTACGGATTTTTCGGAGGGCTGATTCACCACTTTGCACTGGCCCAAGGCGATTATACAGGAAAACCTGTGCATCAGGGCAGCCCCTTGCGTCGAGGTAAGCTAGAAACGCTGGAATAACATGGTTCTCAATTACACCCTTTAAAATATCATCGCCTGCACACTGAAAGCCTTCTCTAAACTCTTGTTTTGGCAATAAACCTCTTCCCTCATTACGATACGACGTAATAATCAAATCAGAAGTGCCTCCCCCAATATCCAAACTGGCAATGCGCAACCCATTACCATCACTACAGCAACGCGCTGACGCATGCATGAAACTTTCGGTATCCCCATAGAAACGCTCTACTATTTCATTATAGACAAACACAGCCTGAGTTGCGGTTGCTTCATCCCATTGCATCTGAATAATCGGTTTTGGTGTGTCCGCAAGTTGTGTCGTCCGCCAGACTTCTGCAAGAGCTTCATTCATCCGAACTTCTAGAATACGCCTTTCTGGCCGAGTCATTGCTGTAGGCATGGTTAAGACAATTCGCCGAAGACAGCGCGCTTGTTTACTCTCACCCCTGTTTTCGCGACGTGAAGGTGCATTGATTTCCCGCATTACTTGCAAAAGCAATTCCACCATAAAAAATGTCATCATAGAT
>DTYX01000257.1 GCA_012961655.1 Candidatus Poribacteria bacterium | reverse complement strand
GGGACCTGATGTCCCAGTGTTGAGCGTCAATCCAAAGGACAAAATAGCGACAATTTGGGGCAAAGTGAAATCCGACATCACAAAAACTTTTTAAAAGGAGGTCAATCATGAAAAAAATAACGTTGATTCTATTTATCACAATCTTTGGATTGTGGTCCGTAAACATCGCATTAGCTCAAGGCAATGCGATTAAATTCAGCGGGAATCCCGCTGACCAAGTTCAAGCTGAAGATAGTCCCAGTCTGGACATCAGCGGTAAAGAATTTACCATGGAGGCGTGGGTATATCCCACTGACGTTGGCGATTACATCATAATCGTAAACAAAGAAAATAGCTGGGAAATGGCACTTCACCAAGGGCTTTTATACTACGCCATAAACGCTCCCAATTGGAAGTGGTGGGGGCAAGGAAACGTCGAATTGAATAAATGGAGTCATGTAGCGGTAACTTATGATGGCAGTGAAACAATAGGATGGCTCAACGGAAAAAAGGTCAACTCGACGAAGGAAAATAGCGCCAATATCAATCCTACAAATGAGCCGTTTAACATCGGCTGGCGTCCTTTCGGCACGCACTATCCGTTTTTCGGCATCATCGATGAGGTCAGGATATCCAAAACCGTTCGCTATACCAAAGACTTCAAAGTTCCAGACCAACAGTTTGACCCCGATGCTGACACCGCCGCGCTGTACCATTTAGATGAAGGTAAAGGAAAAATAACCAAAGACTCATCTGGCAATAAGAATGACGCAAAATTGATAGGAGGCCCTGAATGGGTCAAATCCGACGCGCCTTTTACCACTGCAGTCGAGCCAGGCGATAAACTCGCCATAGCGTGGGGCGCGGTCAAAAAATTTTGATACCACGAGTGAAACGTGAATAGAAAACTTCTTTCATGCATCACGTTTCACAGAATTTTTGATAAACTTTAACCTGATGTGCAAGTTTAATTCAAGACTTTTAGCGCTTACAATGTTTTGTGTTTCGTATTTCGTGTTCCGTAAGAATTTCGTGAAAGGAGAATAACATGAGACAATTACTTTTCTTTTCGCTGGTTATTATGATAATCAGCTTATCTTATAATGTCGATGCGGCTCTCAACAGAGCCCTGAAGCTAGATGGCGACCCAGACAGTGCTATGGAAGCGCCAGACCATCCGAGTTTGGATGCAAATCTGGGCAAAAAATTGACCATTGAAGCGTGGGTGAATCCTGGACAGAGTGTAGGCGAATTGATGGTTGTCAATAAAGAGGATGTTTATGAGATGGCTGTCAAAGATGGACTTCTACAAACAGCGATTCAGCCAGCCGGTCAGGGATGGGAATGGTGGAACAGTCAGGGGAAAGTTCCAGTCAATACATGGACACACATAGCCGTAACTTATGATGGTTCGGAGATTAAAACCTTTTTAAATGGAAAGTTCCTCGCCAAATTTAGCAAATCTGGTCCGTTGAACGATTCTCCCGACACTCTTAAAGTGGGCCGACGCACGCGTGGCGGCGCTACTCATAGCGCGTATATTGGGCTCATCGACGAAGTCAGAATCTCGAATGCCATCCGCTATGACAAGGATTTTGACGTGCCCCAAGGGGCATTTCTGCCCGATGATGATACCGTTGCTCTGTATCATTTTGATGAAGAGATAGGAGGGAAAATAAAAGATTTCTCTAAGCACGGGAACGACGGTGAACTGGTCAAGAAGGCGACATTGGAGGATATCGATTTATCCAACACCGTATTAGCGGTCCAGCCGAAAAATAAATTGGCGGCAATATGGGGGAAGATTAAACGTGGCGACTAGATATAAAAAAGATGTAAATTGATTAATTACCACACTCGATATTGTGCTATCACATATTGCTTTAAATTTGCGATGTAGCGCTCCAAAATCCTTCCAACACAAGAAAGCATGCGAATTATCAAGTATCTAGTGATAGTACAAACTTAATTTACTTGAAATACTTGAAAAGGGAGGTAATAGAGATGATGTGTAGGAATGCGTTTTGTTGTATGTTCTTAATTTTTCTCTCTTTATGTTTGCTCTTCGTTGGCTACGCGACGGCAGAGGAGGCAAAGGGAAAAGAAGTTGAGAAACAACCTGGCGGATATAGGCTTGGAAAAGAGATAACTTTGCTCTCCGCGGCAGAGGCGAAGAAGATCTCCGCGACGGCTACCAGTGAGCCGGGCGGATTGCTTAGGCTCGATGGTAAGCTGTATTTAGGTCCATCTGATGAGCCGATTGAGCCTATACCTATATCTGGAACATCAGATATGTATGGAATACCCGATGTCTTACCCGATGAGATTATTCAGTACATCCCGCCAGAGATTTACAAAACCTTAAAGGCGGTCAAATCTGTCAGTGCGGAAGATATAAGCTTTAAGGTACTTAAATCCGAAGACCCTAAGTGGAATAAGAAGATGTCGTATTTTATCACCAAAGATAAATCGACCATGGTTACGCTTGACGGACCGGCGACTTTAATCGTGGTGAGCTTGCTGGATATTCCATCTGATGTAAGCGGTCTGAAGAGATATACAGTGGCGATGCTGGAAGGCGATGAGGAAATTAGCGATATAACATTTAATACGCCTAGGATGGAAAAAGTTGTTTCATCAAAACCCCCCGATTTCCAGTGCGGAATTCCAGGGATATTTACCTTTTCTGTTCCAAAAGGTGAACATAGCTACAAGTTTGATTTAGTCTCTTCCGAAGCAGGAGACGTAGGATTGCGATTCTTCATGCCGGCAGAATAAAGGGAGTACGTCAATGTTCAAATTGTCCTTGACTGACCCGAAAATTCAGTAAATGTGTCGCTGCCACTTGTGATTCATGCAATGCTCTCTCAATTTTCGGGTGAACCCAGTCAAATTGTCAAGGAGGATTATATGAAAAATTTCGTCTTAGTTTTAGCGATAGTTTATTTGGCGATGTTATCTTCGCTGGGAATATCTATCGATGAATCTTTGGTGCTTTACCTGCCATTTGACGAAGGGGCGGGGACGCCGAAAGACCAATCCAACGAGCCCGCCGATGTTGCTATAAAAGGCACGTTAAAATGGGTGGACGGCAAGTTTTCAAAAGCTTTAGAGTTCGATGGCGCGGCGGCAAACTATATTGAAGTCTCCCACAGTAATAAGCTTGATGGGATGAAAGGGTTGACCGTAGAAGCCTGGGTAATGCCGTATAAACCGGACGCTTTAGCTAGGGCTATTGTCTCTAAGAGAAGCGTTAAAGGCTGGCAGGGTACTGGTCACAAGGATGACCTCTATAACCTGTTTTCGTGGACTAACATGAAGTTTTTCGCCAGAACCAATGCTCAGAATGGTTTGCAAGTTAGCTCGGAGACTGTAATGAAAGACAAAACGTGGTACCACGTTGCCTATACCTTTGATGGCAATGCCAAAAGCGACCAGAGGCAAAATCTATACGTCAACGGCAAACTGGAAATGACGAATAACCATCCGAGCGACAGCGTCGGAAGTTCAGCCAACACCAGTGTGTGGATTGGCATTTTGAACTCTGGATACGCCCAAGCGTGGCACGGAATAATCGACGAAGTGAAAATCTGGAAGCGCGCTCTGAGCGAAGATGAGGTGCAACTCAGCATGCAAGGAAAGCTCGGCGCGGCGGTAAAGCTGCAGGGGAAACTCGCGACAACATGGGGAAGTCTCAAATATTAAATCAGACCTGTTTTAGTATTGTTCTTCTGAAAGGTTGGTTTCGACCAAAGCATCAATTTCGGCGATGACATCGCGAAGTTCACCAGAAAATGGCTTGGCATCTGGAGTCTCCTTGGAATGTTTGTGATGGGGAAATGACCAAATTTCTGGATGGAAGGGAGAATTGTCAAAGCGAAGCACTTCGTTGCCATTAGCATCTAAATAAACATATCCATATCGGATGGCAAGTTTCCAATCGATAAGTTGATATTCTTCTCGGATGAAAAGATTTGACCCATCCGCAAAAGTTATGGAATCGCGGAACCAACCTGAGATGCTCGCGTCAAAATCGTCATGTTCTGTGGGAAAATAAGGATTCGTGATATATCTGGAAAGATTTACAATCTCGACAATTTCGAAAACCCTACGACTAATCAAGTTTCCCAATAATGCTTTCATCTTCGGAATTTCCTGATGTTAAGCGGAGGGAAGCTCTATAAGCCATTCCCCAGTCGAGGAAATCTGCAGTATCTTCAGCGGGTGTGCCATAAATGTTTTTGACGAATTCTTCCGTTGTCATTCCATACTTCTTTTCATAATCACGCAAAATGGCATTGATACGGGCGAGGACATCCGCTTTTTTAGGCTTGTTAGCTTCCCAATGCTTGACGAACTTTTTGAAGGTAATCATTTTTCCAGTGCCCTTCAGATACACAATCGGCGCGCCGATAATCTTTTCACCTTGACTGTTAAGTTTTGGTTCTTTCGATTTATCCTTCATTGTGAACCGCCTTTCTTTGTGAAAACGTGAGAACGCACAATTTTTATATATTGTATCACCAGAAAGGAAAAAAATCAAATTCAAATTATGAAACAACTAACTATTTTTTCGCTCATCGTCATCTGGTTATACATCTCTGGTTGTGGGGATGAACAGACCACTATCCCGACGGTCGTGAAGGATACTACACCGCCCACAATAGTTGCTACGAATGTACAGGGCGGGCCAATTCCGGTGAACACCCCCATCGTGCTTGTCTTTAGTGAAAAGGTCGATTTGACCTCAGCGCAACGTGGTATCTCAGTCCGTTCCAGCATTGACGCCGAGCCTGTCAAAGGCGTTGTCACCCTCCAAAATGGCGGTCGTGAAGTCAAGTTTACGCCTGTTGAGCATATGACCTCGGGCGGTTATGTCTTGATGGCTATCGGCATCGAGGATACCGCTGGCAATGTTTTACTGACGCCTGTTTCGATCTTTTTCGGCGCTGTCGAAGTGGATACGACAAAACCCGCCGCGGATGTTACGTCCCCGACGGTAGTGAGCACAATTCCCACTGACGGGCAGTCGATGAAAGAGATGGATAACTTGGTGGTACGCTTCGATGAGGAGGTGGATGTCGCTTCGGCGCAGGCTGGTATTGTCGTCTCCGACGCAGAAGGTATTGTGGATGTCGCTGGCGCTGTGGCGATATTTAAACCGCAGAAGCCGATGAAAGCGGGAGAACATACCTTGACGATTATCGGCGTCAAAGATTTATCCGGCAATACCTTGGATTCTTCTGTCATTATCTCCTTCAAAGTTATCAAGCCTGAGGTGATTACACCTCCGACCGCAGGCGGACGACCGTCGAGAGGTGGAATCCTTTTCCGAGCGTTCACAAAAGATAGACCGATTCCCAACGCCTCGGCGGAAAATGCGAACGAATGGAATAAACGCAACGTTACACCGGGGAAAAACGTCTTTCAAGTAGCGGGTGGTCGGTTAAAGCAAACCTCCAACGGATGTAGCGAATCGACTAAAACCCCCTTTCCGGTCGACGGTTCTAATTGGACTGATTACACTGTCGTTGTCGATTTTTGGGATAGGGATAACGATTCGATT
>DTYX01000256.1 GCA_012961655.1 Candidatus Poribacteria bacterium | reverse complement strand
TTTTAAGGGTTTATCCCTTTTTCTGAGAGGGATCCCTTTCTCATTCACTCTCATGGCGATTTTGCTTGCCCATGAAATGGGCCATTACATTATATCAAAAAGTTCACTAACCATTGATATTAATTCATTATTTCCTTTATTCACCGCTGGGTGTGTAAATGTTTTATAAATCCCCCCGGCCCCCTTTGGAAAAGGGGGAGAAACTATGCCACAGTTGATACATATGGGGGCAAGAAAAATGAAATCCTTGCCCTCGGGCGGATTAAGATTGACGCTTAATTTTTCCCCATGTGTTGGTAAGTTTTTCTAGAAACAGGATTCATGTTTTCCAAACCGTAAGTGATGATGCTATTGATATCTTCTTCCAAAAGAGCTCGGTCAAAAACCGCTACCTCGTCAATTATACCCTTCCACCAATTAGTTGGATTTGAGTGACATCCGATACACGTATCTTTGGAATTATTTATCGAAACTGTGGTTGCCTTTGATTCGACTAACTTACCACATTTCCGGACTCATTTCAATCAAAATTTACGGCTTCGCTGTTTCCTGCGCTCGCGGTAAAAACGGATTGTCCGCCGGCTCTTTCCCGCCGTAGAACCACGTCAACGGCAGTACCTTCAACTTCTGGTTGAAGCCTCCCTCCTTGCGGCTGCTCAAGATTAACTCCGCGCGCGTTTGGTGCTCCTCGTAGACTGAATAGGTGTGGGCGATAAGCACTCGGTCTTTCATCACCAAAACCGAAGGGTATGACCAGCGTCCGTGAAAATTGGCGGACAGGATGTGTTCCCTTTCACGCTCCGGTGAAGGCGTCCCTGGCTCAAAATGATACTCCGCTGGGCGAACCGGGCGAATCGGCCCTGGCTCAACTCGTGTCTCCTCATGTATGGATTCCACGTTCTGGAAGAACTCCCATACGCTCCCTCCGTTGCGGCTTATCGCTGAAGATAAACGAGTTCTGTTGTATCCACGCTTAACCTCATCCTCACTCTCCTGATTCCATACCACCAGCAGGTGTCCATTGGGCAGCGTCCTAATCTGGGAGGGCGCGGTGGAGGACGCCAGTGAAGTCGGTTGTGGTCTCGTCCACGTCTCTCCATTGTCATACGACCAGGCGCAAAAGAGACGACCAAGCCCGCTGCGCATGAACATCAAAAGCTTCCCTGCTCCCACCTCGGTCACGGATGGCTCGTTGGTGTAACTGTAAGTTGCGTTCCAGTCGAACAAGATAATTAGCTCCCCGTCCTTGTTACGCTGCCAAGTACGTCCGTCGTCATCGGAGTAGCAGACGTATGAACAGGAAAAACGCGGGTCGAAAAAGTGAGCGGCAGTTGACACCCATTGTCCGTTCACCAACTTTCCTGACGCAGGCGGTTTGACATCGTTCGGACCGGTAGACTGACCCAGTGAGATATACACCGGCAGAATGATGCGTCCGGATAAGGTGCGCAGCAGCACATCCTGATAGGCATGAGTGCTAATCCCCGGCGGCGTGACGCGCACCGGAGACTCCCACGTCTTGCCAGCGTCTTGCGAACGCCAGAATAACAGGTATGAGTCTCTTCCCAGGTCTTCAGGGCTCCTCCACATCGCAGCTAGTCCGATACCTTTGCCGGACAGATTCACTAAAGATGTACCGCCGCCGCCAACACGGTCGCCATTTGTGTCACGGCGCTGGAAGGGTTCCGACCAAGTTATGCCGCCGTCATCAGATGTCGTGAAAGTCGTACCAGCGGCGTGCAGAATGCGTCCATCGTCCAGTTCGACAAAGGTGGACGAGTGGAAGTAGTTTGTCTCGTGAATTGCAAGCGCCTCTTCTGGGCGCGTCATGGGAACGTTGCTCATTTTACTACTCCTCCTAGTAGGTTTGGTATTGTCAAACGCAAAATCGTAAAAAGCGAGTAACATAATGTCATCACTTCACTATGTTCAGTGCAATGTCTGAACGACGTGATGAAAAATCGAGAATGAAACAATCCTTCGACTTCGCTCAGGAAAGGAAGGGAAGGAAGGAAACACTTGTCTTTTCCCGATTCCATCCCTTACTTCCTGTTCCTGCGTTCCTTTGCGGATATAATCGTTAACTGCTTTATGCTTTATTTTCAAGTCGGATATGAACTAAAACAAGGATAACATCCCGCAATCAAAAAGTCAAAAGATTTTGAGGGGCTTGCTAAACTTTTAGATTCATTTTGTAGTCTCATTGTAGAGGAATGAAAAGTGAAACATGAGAAGAGAGATGAAACGTGTTGCGTAGTAGGATTTTCGCAACAACGGTCAAAAACAACGAATGGGGGTAAAAGATGAAATCACCCGGATAAATCTATCTCTTTTGGCATTACCAATTCAACCGTCCCACATATAGGGCGCGGTTGACCATCGGCAACTGAACGCGTACACCACCTAGACGATGAGATTCAATTATTCCCATGAGCATCTCCTGACTGCGGCGGGCGAGTTGAATTGGTCCCTCGGTTTCGCGTCCGGTGTCCAGTGCTTCAGCAATATCTTTGATACCCATGACTGTGCCGCTTTCACGCTGGACTTTGGGAAAAGGAACATCCTCTAAAATCCGGGGGTATTCAGACGCTTTGCGGAAGTGACAACTCATGCCGTTGTTGAGTGTTCGCAGCTTGCCCTTTGTTCCGCATACCTCGAATTCGGACCCCGTTCCCGCGGTGTTGTAGCCATGGACGCCGTTGGCAAAGCGGACATAGCCGCTGGCGATGCCGGGGTCAGCGTTTAACCGATTACCTTCCCAGTCATTCTCATTGCATATAATTGTGCCTTGAACGAAGTCAATCTCTGGGTCGCCTGCCAGATACATAAGCATATCAGCGGCGTGGGTCAGTCCCCAAAGCGCAGCGCTGACGCCATATTGGGCAATGACGCATTGAACGTCGCCAATCTCACCGGCGTCAATCAACTCGCGCATCTGGCGATAAAACCGCATATAGCGACGCTGCGTGCCGTAGTTAAACTTGACGCCGTGTTTTTCGACCGCTTCTACCATGGCGTCGGCTTCCGCCATTGAACAGCAGAGCGGTTTTTCACAGTAGATACCTTTGACGCCATTCTCGGCGGCGAAGACCGTCATTTCAGCATGTGTGGCGGGACGGGTCGCGATACACACGATATCGGGCTGTTCTCGCTCAATCATCTCGCGGTAATTAGTGTAGCAGTGTGGCGCATGGTAGCGTTGACGAATCGCCTCCGCTTTCTCTGCGATGATATCTGACACCGCCACCAATTCAGTTCTATCACAAGCGACACAAGCCGCCGCATGCGAAAATGGAAGCCAAAGGAAACTATCAGGACGACCCTGAACTTCGTCATCGATTGTCGCCCCCATACGTCCACAGCCAATAAGACAGACTCGATACTGTTTTGCCATTGTTTTCCTCCTCAAAAAAATTCTTTATGAGTATAACACACTATACTCTTTCTGGCAATTATAGAAATTCTCAAAGCTCTAGAAATTATACCATGAAAGAGACATGAATTCCACTACTTTGGAATACTTGTTGACATTTGCGTTGTTCTGAGATAAAATAATACTGGCGCTTGGCGGGAGAAGCAGGCGACCGACGG
>DTYX01000255.1 GCA_012961655.1 Candidatus Poribacteria bacterium | reverse complement strand
TGTTATTTCGGAGTTCCTTTTCTCACTTTCTCATTTTCACACTTTCCCACTTTCTCCATTACCACTTTCCACTTTTCTTGGGGGGTTAGAGGGATTTCCGAATTCCGAATTCCATTTGTAATCTGGTCAGTAATTGCCGACCGACCACCCAGACATCGCCGGCGCCAACTGTAATGACAATGTCATTGGGTTGGACAATATTATCAGCGAGATAATCCGCTATCTGATCTTTATCGGGAATATAGATGACGTTTTTATGTCCATGCTCAATAATTGCAGTAACCAGATTTTCCGCGTTTACTCCTTCAATAGGCCTTTCACCCGCGCCATAGATATCTGTCACAATCAAAATATCCGTCTGATAAAATGAGCGCGAAAACTCTTCGGCAAGATGTTTAACCCTTTGATACCGATGAGGTTGAAATACCGCTACAATTCGCCGAGAAAAGCTGCTACGCGCGGCGTTAAAGGTCGCTTTAAGCTTCGCGGGGTTGTGAGCGTAATCATCCACCACCATGACGCCGTTGACTTCACCTATTATCTCAAATCTGCGATGAACCCCCTGAAATGATTCCAACGCTTCCTTGATTCTGCTAAAGGGGATATCCAACTGAAGCCCAACAGAAATTGCCGCAAGGGAATTTGAGACATTATGTAGCCCTGGCATCTTCAGGTGAATTTCGCCGAGAACGTCGTTATCAAATTGCACTTGAAAAATCGCGGTTGGTCCATCGAAACGGATTTCATGAGCGGTAATATCAGCGCGTGTTTCCAATCCGTAGGTTGTAAATTGTTTCTCCACGCGGGGAATTAGCGCTTGAATATTCTCTTGGTCTAAGCAGAGCACTGCTGTACCATAAAAAGGCACTCTATTGATAAAATCTAAAAAAGTTTCCCCGATATCCTGTATGTCCTTATAGTAATCCAAATGGTCGTAGTCGACAGCGGTTACCACTGCGATAGTCGGCCAATATTTCTTAATAGAACCGTAGGCTTCATCGGCTTCAACCACCATAAAATCGCCCTGCCCTATGCGCGCGTTGCTGCCTAGGCTAACCAGTCTGCCGCCGACAACGACAGTTGGGTCTAAACCGCCATTTTCCAGAACTGCCGCGGTCATCGCTGTTGTCGTTGTTTTGCCGTGTGTTCCGCTGATGGCTACGCTATATTTCAGGCGCATAATTTCCGCCAGCATCTCAGCGCCGCGGATGACGGGAATTTTACCTTGTTTAGCCTGTAGAACTTCAGGATTATCATCAGGAATCGCCGGCGACATAACTACGACATCAGCGTCGCCAATCTGTTCCGCCGCATGCCCAACATAGATTTTGCCTCCGAGTTGGGCGAGTTGTTCAGTCAGGCTGCTTTGGCGAAGGTCAGAGCCGGATACTGAAAAACCGGAGCTTAGAAGAATCTTCGCTATTCCGCTCATGGCTACGCCGCCTATGCCGACAAGATGAATATGACGTGTCTTACCTAACATTTTGAATTTACTATTTACTATTTACAATTTACTATTGCCAAACTTAAACTCAAATTGCCTTTCACCAATAACCAATCAATTCTCTCTTGTCAATTGTCAATTAAAAAGCCAGCTTCAAAATCGCTTGCGCTATCTCTTCGGCAGCATTCGGTCTTCCGAGACTTTTGCTTGCTGCCGCCATCTGTCCTAATCTCGGTTCATTAAAAAGTAGGTCAATTAGCTTCTGGGCTAAAATCTCTCCTGTCAGTTCCGCATCGTTGATAATAATTGCTGCGCCCTTGCTCGCCATAGCTTGGGCGTTTATCCGCTGATGGTCGGCGGTGGAATGCGGATATGGAATGAGAATCGCTGGTAGTCCGTAAGCTGTAATTTCCGCTATGGTCATCGCTCCCGTTCGACAAACCATTAAATCCGCTAAGGCGTAGATTTGCGGTATATTTTCAAAGTATGGCTGCACCAGACTGGTAATCTTCGTCTCTCTCTTGGTATATTCAGATTTTACCAGTTCGTAATCATCTTGTCCTGTTTGATGGATTATCTGTAGTTTCGCGGCAAAAGGTTCCAATTGGAATTCTTTATTGCCGTTGATTTCGTTCGTTGATGTCTTCAGCTTACGGTCTACGAGGTGATTCAATGCTTCTACCATGGCAACATTTATCGGATGTGCTCCTTGACTGCCTCCCATGACAAAGACAGTTTTTTTTCCGCTTCTTAATCCAAACGTTGCGAACATTCTTGTACTCGCCTTTGCTTCGCTTAGAATCCGAATTTCTCGCCGAATTGGATTTCCCGTCACTCTCACTTTATCGGCGTTGAAATACTCAGCCGCCTCCTCGAAACTTACGTGAATTTCATCAACCCATCGGCCTAGAAGACGATTGGTTAAACCGGGAAAGGCATTCTGTTCTTGAATCAGAGTCGGAATTTTCATCAAAGAGGCTGCTAAAAGCACTGGACCGCAGACATAGCCGCCGGTACCGATAACTGCTTTCGGTTTCAGTTCTCCGAGCAATCTAAAAGAATCTGCAATTGAAAACAACACTTTCGGGATAACCTGAAACCAACGCCATGTCGGGCGTCTTGGGAAACCAGCCACTGAAATCGGAATGAAGCTAAAGTTATGGCGCGGAATAACTTTTGATTCTAATCTGCCTTTCCCACCGACAAAAATAATCTCAAGGTCGCTTTTAAGTCGCAGTAGTTCATTGGCTATGGCGATACCTGGATAAATATGTCCGCCCGTGCCTCCACCAGAGATGATAATCCTGTCCATAATATTCATCCTTTTCATTTCCATCTACGCTAGTCAGCCTTCCTTGCTTCACGGAGAATGGATAAAATATCGATCTTTCTCTTTTTTAGCCACTGATATTCACGGATTAAATCCCCCCTGCCCCCCTTTGGGAAAGGGGAAAATCAGATTATCCTTTTTTTTTATCCGTGTTTCATCAGTGTTAATCCGTGGCTAAATTCCGAATTCCGAATTCCGGTTTCACTCCTCGACTTCTCGTGAAACATTTAACAATATTCCCATCGTAATCAAGCTCATCATAAGGGATGAGCCTCCGCAACTGATAAAAGGCAGAGTCAATCCTTTGGTGGGAAAGATGCCCACTACAACGCCAATATTTACGATGGTTTGCAGCCCGAATAAAATACTTATGCCTGTCGCCAGCATGCTGCCAAAAGTATCTTTTACGTGCAAGGCGATATAAAACCCGCGCCAAGCTAAAGCCATAAATAAAGCGATTACGACAACTGTCCCGATGAAACCTAGCTCTTCGCCGATAATCGAAAAGATGAAGTCAGTATGCGGATAAGGCAAATAGAAGAGTTTATAAACGCTATTTCCAACACCAACCCCAAGAATACCACCAGCAGCCAGGGCGTTTTTCGACTGCCAGAGTTGATAATTCTTCACCTGTTCTGGCACGTCTTTGGAATTATTCCAAAAAGCCTCCCAACGTTGCAATCTGTATTCATTACTATGTATCGCAAGATATAAGAAAACGGCTGCAATAAGTCCCAATATAATAATCTGTGAAAGCCTGGCGCCGCCTGCGAAGAGCATGAGGAAGACGACAGTGCTAATGAGTACAGCAGTACCGAAATCAGGCTGAAAAAAGATGAGTAGAAAGAAGATTAACAGCGCCGAAACACTTAGCAAGACATATCGCATCCGGCGGATTTTATCGCCGTTTTGGCTGAGAAAACGAGCGACGTAGATTATCAAAGTCAATTTGGCAAATTCTACGGGTTGGAATTGCATTTTATAGATTTTAATCCATCTTTTGAAGCTACCGATATTATGTCCGAGAGGCGAGTATGCTGATAAGAGAAGCAACGCGCCCAAAAATAGTAGTGGAATAGACCATCTGCGGTAATATTCATAAGGTAAATATTTTGAAGCGGCGATGGCCAAACCTAACAAACCGATAGCCCCGGCTACAAGTTGTGTTTTGAGAAAATGTAAGCCGTCACCGTTGTATTTTTCATACGCTATCATATTGCTTGAGCTATAGACCATAGCAATTCCCAGGGCAACAAGACATAATGTAATAAAGAGTAAAAAATTGTCAATACGTCCTCGGGGAAATTTATTGATGAACATCTGCAAGTTGTTTCACCGCCTCTCTAAAAGCGTTGCCTCGTTCTCTGTAATCGGTGAACATATCAAAGCTCGCATTTGCCGGGGAGAGTAAGACGTAATCCCCTTTCTCCGCTTGAGAGTAAGCCGAAAAGACTGCTTCGCACATTGTACTGGCGGCATAGGTGTTGGTATGTTCTCCGAAAGCGTCGCGAATTTTAGCCGTATGTTCGCCCAATAAAATCAAAAGTTTAACCTTGGCTTTGACAAATTCCACTAAAGGACTATAGTCATTGCCTTTATCATAGCCGCCCATAATAAGGATAATATCGTTATCGAGAGATTCAAGGGCAACTCTAACTGAATCGACATTGGTCGCTTTTGAATCATTGATAAATGTTACTCCATTTAGCTCACCCACGAATTGTAGCGCATGTTCCAAACCATGAAAAGCTGAGATAGCATCCCGAATGACAGAGTGTTCGTATAGCTGACGGCGATGAATCGCCTTACTACAAACGAAGATAATTCCGACTGCCGAGGCCGCCAGGACGTTCTCAAGATTATGCTCGCCTAAAAGTTTGATATCTGAGATATGGCAAATTGGAATAATATCGCCATCTACTTTGGCGACAATATAATCGCGTTCAATGTAAGTTCCCGTGAAGTCAGCAATTTCCGTCTCTAATTGTTTCCCTGATTGTTTTCGACTGAAGAAGATAGGCTTTGCCGCCGTTTCATTAGCGAAACTCTTCACCAAAGCGTCGTCCGCGTTCAAGACAATATAATCTTTTTCTGTTTGATTGAGAAATATCCGCTTTTTAGCCTCAACATACCGCTCCATCGTTTTGTGGCGGTCTAAATGGTCCTTGCTAATATTCAGTATAACGCTCACAATGGGATGAAATTGTTCTGTGCCTTCTAGTTGAAAGCTGCTGACTTCAGCGACGACGATGTCTTCAGAAGTTATCTCTTGAATTTTCAGCGATAACGCTATGCCAATATTACCGGCCACGTAGACGTTGTTATAGGAGAGTTTCCCTTCGCCTCGCTCAAGGACAGACCCTCGAGCTTTCCCCAGAATATCGCCTATCAAAGTGGTCGTTGTGGATTTCCCTTTTGTGCCTGTAACAGCGACAATAGGCGCCTTGCACAGACGGTACGCTATCTCCAATTCCCCGACTATGGGAATCCCCAAAGCTTTGGCGGCTTTTAGCAGCGGAATATCTAACGGCACTGCTGGAGAAACAACAATCAAATCAGCTTTCTCAATACACCGTTCATGGTGTCCACCGAGCACATACTGAATATCTCTTCCTTGAAGTTCCGCCAAACTCCGACGGAGTTCATCTTCTTTTTTAAGGTCACTGACCAGCACTCGGGCGCCCAAATCATCGAGCAATTTCGCTAACGCCACACCGCTGCGCGCTAGCCCAATTACGGAAACATTTTTGTCATGAAAGTTTATATCTTTGTAACGTCTTCCATCCTTCCATCCTTCCATCCTTCCATCCTTCCTTTTCTTCCTTTCCTCGCTTTATC
>DTYX01000254.1 GCA_012961655.1 Candidatus Poribacteria bacterium | reverse complement strand
TCAGATATCTCAACGCCTTTCGGCGGACCTACCTCACTGGTAACGGCAAACTTACCAGAATCAAAAATCTCTTTCAAAGTCATTTATCTGCCACCTCCTCATTTAGCAGTTTCTTGCTCGATATCCCAGAAGCTTTCTTGTCTTAGCTCCGCAGAGGGCATCATATTGTTAAAATTCCGCAGCTTTCTTGCTTGCTTCAGTAGGTCTAGTCTGTCCAAATTTTTCAGACGCTGATATATCAGCATCCAGCCGCAGTCTTTTTCTGGGTCGATTTCACACCTATCATCTTTATATCCGCCGCAGGCGCCGTTAAGCAAGCTCTTTGTACAACTCGTAATGGGACAAATCCCACCTGTATAAGCCAGATAACAATCACCGCATTCTTGACAGCGCTCTTCTGAACGCCACTTTCCCTGTATTCCTCCCAACGAGACCGTGTTGAGCGCGGGGCGAGTAACTTTATCCACTATCGCCGCGACGGCCTGTACTCCGATGCCGCAGGATACGACCAAAAGCGAATCGGCTTTCTGAAGTGAATCAATTTTCCTGATAAGCCTTGTGGCCACCAATTCCTTATTGCAGAGAAAGTCGATGGCTATCCAATCGACGACGGCTTTGCCGGCATTTTCCAGCTCTGATTTTATTTTAAGAACTTCATCTTCCCCGCCCGTTTCCAGACCTTCTGGACAGCCGCTGCAATTTACGATGAAAACATCTTTCTCATCGCCCAATGATTCTACAATCTCTTCTATCGGTTTTTGCTCTGTTACAACCATTTTTCACCTCCATGCCTTTTCGAGTTCTTTTTACTCCCAAAACTACAGCACGCGGAACTCCCCGAGCGTGTGTCTCTTCAGCGTTAAAACGTGAACTGAACATGCTAAACAGGGGTCAAATGAACGGACTATGCGCACTATCTCGAAGGGATTCTCCGGGTCTCTAATCTTGGTTCCTATCAAAGCTTGCTCAATCGGACCTGGTTGGTCGTTGTTGTCTCTGGGCGAAGCATTCCACGTAGTAGGCACGACAGCTTGATAATTGGCGATTTTGCCATCTTTAACTTGAATCCAATGTCCCAGCGCGCCGCGCGGTCCTTCTACGAGTCCCATTCCGCTTCCCTCTTCTGGCAACGTATAGTCATAATAGACCGGTTCGCCTATCTTGAGTTCTTGCACCCACTGAACCATAGCATCTGCGACAAATTTGCAATCCAGAGCGCGGGCCGCATGTCTGCCCAAAACGGAAAGCAACGCCGTCGGCTCGGCGTCAAACTCAGATAGTGTCGAGTCCACCAGATTCTTGACAGTGGCATCTCCGCTTAAATAAGTAACACAAATCCGCGCTAACGGACCAACCTCATATACCTTGCCATCATAGCGCGGGGATTTGAGCCACGAATAGGCGCCTTCTTTATCAGGTAACGGGATAGTCTTCGTCTCAGATGGATGCCCATTCCCAGGGGCGTCATACCATGAATGCTCCACCTGTTCGGCAATTTTGCTGGTATCAAGGCTGGACAGATTCAAGACATCCGATAATGAAACCGCGCCCTGTTTCAGCAGGCGATTGCGCTTCGCCGGGTCGATTTCTGTACTTTCGAGGTCGAAGCCACCATAGGATAACAAGTTACCGCATCCTTGCCCTATCCCGAAATAATCGCTATAAGCATGCGCTATGGCTATTATGTCGGGGATATAGACATTGTCGATGAAATCGCGAATGTCAGAAAGATGCCATAGAAGAGAGGTGATTTTATCGACGGTTGGAATTTCAGTTACGCCTCCGGGTAAAACTCCACAGTTATGTGGCATTTTTCCGCCAAAGATTGCCAGCATCTTATGAGCTTTTTGTCGCATTTCAAGCGCTTGGACGTAATGACTGAGCGCGGCGACATCAGCCTCTTTTGTCAAGCGGTAGTCGCCCTCATAGCGAGGGAAAAACGGCGCCAGTTCACCGCGGCCGATGAAGTCCTTCACCGAATTTAAAGTCGGGTCGTTGCCGACATAATCCGCTGCTTGCGTGACATCGACGTAGTCCAACGCAGCTAGGTGGTAAAAATGCAGAATGTGACTCTGAATATAATTACTGCCTAAGATTAGATTCCGTATTATGCGCCCGTTCTCTGGGATTTTATCGGTGATGCCAAAAGCGCTATCCACGCACTGAGTTGAAGCTACTGAATGCGTCGCCGGACAGACGCCGCAGATGCGTTGCGCAATTCTCGGCGCATCTCTTGGGTCACGTCCCTGCATAATCAACTCAATACCTCGAAATAGCGTACCGCTACTTTTGGCGTCCTTGACCTCACCGTCATCCACCACCGCTTCAACTTTCAGATGTCCTTCTATTCGAGTTATCGGGTCGATGATAATTTTTTCTGCCATTTATTCCTCCTTCCGAAACGCGCAATAAATTGCGCTACTACAAACAGCTTATCCTATCGTTGGCGCCGCTGCTATTCCTTGTTCGACGTAGAGTTTACCATCACTATCTTTCCTAATGGTCAGCGTCAGTTCTGGCGTCGTCTTCTGGTAAAACGGCGACACTAAATCTGGGAACCCCGGCTCAACACAAGCCATACATGGCCCACCGGCTTTGATGCACCAATTTTTTCCGTCGTTCCACTGACGTGCTGGACAATCAGCGTAAGTTATCGGTCCTTTGCATCCCAACTCGTAAAGACAACCTGGGTCGCTCAGTTTCTTGGCGAATTTACCAACATCGAAATACGCCCTGCGGGGGCAATTATCATGAATCAGTTCGCCGTAGAAAACTTTGAGACGATTTATGTCATCTATATCATCCGCGCTCGGCAAACCGTATAACAAGACGTTAGCCACCGTTCCGACGAACCAATCGGGATGCGGAGGACAACCGGGCACATTTATTAATGGGACATTAATTCCTCTTTCATCGAGCACCTCTTTGACACCTCTGCAACCTGTCGGATTCGGTTTGGCGCCGAAAATGCCTCCAAAGGATGCGCAAGTTCCTATACAGACGACCGCAATAGCGTCCTTCGCTAAGGAACAGACGCGTTCTAACATCGTAACAGGCTCGTCTCCTCTTTCGCCGATACTGCCGTAGATTCCGCCATCTTTAGTCGGCACAGAACCTTCGACGACCAGGATGTAATTGCCTTTTTTCTCCCTTGCGGTATCTTCCATTATCTCAATCGACGGTTCTCCCGACGCTGCCATAATAGTGGCGTGAAAGCGCAAGTTGACATGCTTGCCGGGGACAATTTGGTCGATTAATAAATTTTTCACCGATGGACTGACTGAATTCAGCACCGATACAGAACAACCGGAACAGGTCGATGCTTGCAACCAGATTACCGGATATTCTTGAATTTCAGAAGCCATTTATACCTCCTTTACTTTTGTCTATTGTTAGTCACCATAAGTTGTCGAAATTCGGGAGTATTTCGGATATACTCTAATTTTGTATCTTTTAATATTATATCATCGTTGTCAAACCCTGCATCCATGGCAGCCTTCAAGATAAAACCCGGTCAAAATTCCATAGCCGGTATCACTTTCTGGATTTGCCCTTATACTTGCTAAAAACGATTTCTCAGCCCCTAAAAGGTCACCCTGTTTCCAAAGCCTACTTCCTCGAAGATTAGGTTTGGTGACAAACTAAAATCCGCTTCATCCAGCCTTCCAATCTTCCATCCAATCACGTCGTCAATGAATGTTTTTGGGAATGATAACAGCGTCAGAATGGTTTTCGATGTACTGATAATGTCTACGCGGCTTCGACTTCAACTCTTAACAAGTTCCCATTAGACTATCTTCTCCACTCGCACGGCACACACCTTCGCTTCGGGAATTTTGGCGACGGGGTCCAAAGCGGGGCTGGTGATTACGTTAGTTGGACTCTCGGCAAAATGAAAGGTCATAGAGATGACACCCGGCGGAGATGTGTCCGTCACTTTCACTCTGGACGTTATCTCACCTCTCCGAGAAATCACTTTCACTGTCTCAGCGTCGGTGATTCCGAGGGCGGAAGCGTCCTTCGGATTCATCTCGACCCATTCATTTGTCCGTAAGGTATTCAAGCCTTCCACTTTTCGCGTTATACTGCCTGTATGATAGTGATAGAGACTGCGTTCGGTTGTCAGAAGCAGAGGATATTCATCATCGGGCAACTCGGCTGCCGGCTTATATTCCAACGACATGAACTGACCTCTGCCGCGGGAGAACTGTTCCGCGTGCAGAAATTTCGTCCCCGGATGGTCCGGCGTCGGACAAGGCCACTGCAAACCAAGCTCTTCTATACGGTCGTAGGAAATACCGCCATAAATGGGGGTAAGAGAGGCAATCTCCTCCATAATCTCGACAACATTCTCAAAAGCGAAACCTTTGGCTTTCATTCTCTTAGCTATCTCACAGACTATTCGCCAATCAGGTCGCGAATCTCCGATGGGCTCTATCGCTTTCCGGATGCGTTGCACGCGCCGTTCAGTATTGGTGAGTGTTCCGTCTTTCTCAGCGAATGTTGTCGCAGGTAGAACAACGTCGGCGTATTGCGCGGTCTCAGTGAGAAAGAGGTCTTGGACGACCAGAAATTCCAATTTATCGAGAGCTTCGGAGACATGCTTGGAATTTGGGTCGCTTAAAACGGGATTTTCGCCGATGATGTACATCGCCTTGACTTTTCCTTCACAAGCCGCGTCGAACATCTCCGTGAGCGTCAGTCCTGGCGAATCGCTCAGGGGATATCCCCACGCTTCCTCAAATCTCTTTTGTATCTCAACATCATCCACGCGCTGATAGCCGGGATAGACGTTGGGAAGCGCGCCCATATCGCAAGCGCCCTGGACATTGTTCTGCCCGCGCAGTGGATTCACCCCCGTCGATGGCCTGCCCACGTTGCCAGTAAGCATCGCCAGATTGGCGGTCGCCATCACATTATCCGTGCCGTGTGTATGCTGAGTGATGCCCATGGCGTAGAGGATTGTAGAGGGTTTATCCGCCGCATAAACTCTGGCGGCTTCGATTATCTTTTCAGCGGGCACGCCTGTAATACGCGAAACGGTGTCTATATCAAAATTCTCAAGCGATTTTAGAAATGCCTCGAAATTTTCGCAACGTTCCTCGATGAAGGAGACATCATGAAGCCCCTCGTCAACGATTACGCGCATCATGCCCATAAGCAAGGCGACATCGGTTCCCGGTTCTTGTTGGATATATATATCCGCGAAGCGACACAAGTCGATTCTCCTCGGATTGGCGACAATCAACTTTGCGCCGTTGCGCACCGCTTTTTTGACTTCCAACCCGATGATAGGATGTGAAGCAGTGGTGTTGCTGCCGATGGAGAAGATGCACTTTGCTTCGCCGATTTCGTTGACTGAGTTTGTCATCGCTCCGCTGCCGAAAGACGTGACCAGACCGGCCACGGTCGGCGAGTGTCACAAACGGGCACAGTGGTCAACGCTGTTTGTGCCCATCACCCCCCTGGCGAATTTCTGCATGACATAGTTCTCTTCGTTGGTGCATTTAGCCGAGGCAACCAGAGCAAATTGGCTGCCCTTATAATTGGAAAATTTGCTGGCGATAAGGTCAAGCGCTTCGTCCCATGTCGCTTCGACAAACTCTCCACTTTCACTCCCCTTTCCAAAAGGGGGGTTGGGGGGATTTTTCTTGATGAGCGGCGTGGTCAAACGTTCCGGGCTGTTGATAAATTCATATCCGAACCTACCTTTGACGCAGAGGTTGCCTCTGTTGATGGGATTTTCAACATCACCTCGAACATCGACGACCGCGTTGCCGCGGACGCCGAGATAGATTCCACATCCGACCCCGCAGTAGGAACAGGTTGTCTTAACTTCGCGTTCAGGCCATAGGGCAATTTTGGAACTCAAAGCCCCAACCGGACATCTGGCGACGCACTGTCCGCAGGACTCACAATTCGTATCCTGAAGTGACAATCCAAAAGGAGGCACGGCTACGTTATCGCTGAGGCTGTAAACGCCGACGCCTTGAACATCGCGACATACCCGAATGCAGAGAGTGCATGAGATACACTTATTCGGGTCGCGTTCAACGAATGGGTGTGAGTCGTCTATCTCATAACGTCGGATACTATTGGCTGTGATAGCATCCTCAACCCCGTATTCCGCCGCGAGCATTCGCAGTTCGCAGGTATCGACCGCTTTACAACCGCATTGTAGACAGCGTTCCGCTTCCTTTATCGCCTGTTCTTCGGCGTAGCCGAGTTCAATCTCTTCAAAATTGCGCCGCCTCACATCGGGTTCAAGCATCGGCATTTTAACTTTCGGCTCACGCTGAATTGTGGCAAATTCCTCCTCGGGGATTTCATCGAGTTCGCCCTTGCTCGAATTGAATAGTTTTTCGGCGGTTTTAACCTCACCGGTTTTAAGATATTGGTCAATCGATTCGGCGGCTCTTCTGCCAGCCGCGATTGCCTCAATCGCCGACGCCGCTCCGGTCACGACATCGCCGCCGGCGAAAACCCCTGGTCTGTCGGTCAATTGTGTATCTAAGTCTGCTACAATCCTGTCCCGGTCTGTTTTTACGCCTCTTCCTTCCGTCAGAAAAGAGATATCTGGCCCCTGCCCGATGGCGGCGATGATGGTATCGACATCTAACACAAATTCTGAGCCCTCGATGGGTTCAGGCCTTCGGCGTCCGCTTTCATCGGGTTCGCCCAGAGACATCTTAATACAAAGCATGCCGCTGACTTTGCCATTTTCCCCCAGAACCTGGGTCGGCGCGGCGAGGAAGTGAATCTTAACGCCCTCTTCCTCCGCTTCTTCGATTTCCCAATCGGTAGCGGGCATTTCAGCGCGCGAACGACGATAGACGATTGTCACATCATCCGCACCCAGACGAAGAGCGGTACGGCTTGCATCAATAGCAGTGTTGCCGCCGCCGATGACAGCGACCCTTGAACCAATCTTTGGCGGTTCGCCTCTGGCAACGGCGTTGAGAAAATCGATGCCGCGTAGAACTCCCTGAAGGTCTTCGCCCTCTACCCTCATATTATAACCGAGCCAGGCTCCAGTCCCAAGGAACACCGCCTGAAATCCGTCATCTAGAAGACCATCGATTGTGAAGTCCTCACCCAGAACGGACTCTGTTTTGACTTCGATTCCTGTAGCCAGAATATTATTGACATCGCGGTCGAGGATATCCTGCGGCAAACGGTAATCTGGTATCCCATAACGCAACATGCCGCCGAGCTTTGGCGCGGCTTCAAAAACCGTAACGGCATGTCCCATCTTTCTCAGATAGTAGGCCGCGGAAAGCCCACCAGGGCCAGCGCCAACAACGGCAACCCGGAAACCGGTGTCCGGTTCTATGTCAGTCTTAATTTTACCCCCATTGGCATACACATAATCCGCCGCAAATCGCTTCAGACTTGCGATGGCTATCGGCTGGTCTAAAAGGTTTCTGCGACATACTGCTTCACAAGGCCTGATGCAGACACGCCCACAGATGGATGGCAAGGGATTGGTCTCCATGATAAGCTCAAAAGCTTCTTTGTATAGTCCTTTTGCAATTAAAACGTTATAACCCTGCACATCTTGCCCAGCCGGGCATTCAAGCTTACACGGCGCAACGCAATCGCCATAGTGATTCTTGAGCATCAATTCCAGCGCCTTCTTGCGCGCCGATATAACTCTCTCATTGCCAGTTTCAATCACCATACCATCCGCCACACGTGTGTCACACGATGTTACAAGCCCATAGTCTCGAACATCGACCACGCAAACCCAGCATACACCAGCAGGTTCCAATTGTTCATCGTGACAGAGGGTGGGAATGTTTATGCCGTTTTCCCGACACACTTCCAGGATGGTTTGACCTTCCCTTGCAATCACTTCTCTGCTATCCAAGATTATCTTAATCATCTCTATTCCTTCCATATTTATCATATGTTACATTACAAAGACTCGAGTGTAGGGTAGCCAGTTCTCTTCCGCTAGTGGTATCTAAATTTATGCATTCAGTTTCCACATCATCCCACAGTTTACATTCGCCCATATGAGACGCGATAATTGTCAAACCGGGAAAACTATCCAGCAGCAAGGAGATAATCGTATCATCTTGTAGCTGTTTTATACAATTGTTGATGGATTGAACTTGAGATGGTTTGGTAGAAATTGGCTGATTCACTGATATGCTTATTCCGGCTTTTTTCATCGAGCTTTTAAGGTCGGATACAGTACCATTCAGATATGCCTTGGTGTTCGCTTCCTCTCCCAGGTATTTAATGGTGGTAGGTGCTATTTCGTCAGGAAATATATGAGCATGAATATCAATGATTCTCACATTGCCTCCGTCGAGTAGCAGAAAACTGGTGGAATGACGAATAAATCATTGTTTCAACAAAAGTCGCGTTTCAGTTTCTAATGTGAGCGTTAATTTCTCGCGCAATATCAAAATTAGTTAGTATTATAACATAAAAATTATTTCTTGCCAAGCGAAAAATTTGCTTGATACACGAGTTTTTCACTTAGGCGTTTCCAACTTTTAAACTATTCCAATTTCAAAATCTATCCGCTAATCTACGCGAATT
>DTYX01000253.1 GCA_012961655.1 Candidatus Poribacteria bacterium | reverse complement strand
GTGAGCCAATGCATCAAACTAAGTTTCATTTGGGTAATCATTTTTTCTACTTTTGGAGACACCGTGTCCACCCACACCGATTTTTCGTTAGGCGACTGAGTTTTATATCTCGCCCGCTTCTATCATCAGTTCTAATGGATGTTCTTTCTCTTCCAATGGGAGTACAATAGTCTTGCGCCTTCTGGAAGATTCAAAGATAGCCATCAGAACTTCCATGGCTGCCCTCCCTTCTCTGCCGCTGGAAAGATGTTCCCTCTCTTCTTCGATAGCGGCTACTAACTCGTACATCTCCGCCGTGAAGTGGTCGATCTGTTCTAAGGAAGGGTGTATCCACTCAGCGGAGCCTTTCGTCTTTACCCGAAGCCCGCCTCCAACTTGTGCCTCTATTTCACCATCTTCCCCGAAGAAGTATAGCTTATGTTGCCCTGATTCGGTCTCGAATAGCCCGCTTTTTCCGCTTTTGAATTTGATGTAAGCGGAAGCAACGTCTTCGTTATATTCTCCATGTTTGATTGACCTTTCCTTTTTGCTTACGTCTATCTGCCCCATGACAGACTCCACGTCTCCAAGATAGTATCTCATCAGATCAACGACGTGCGTGCCCCAGCCAACAAGGGGCGGCGGGGAGCTAATCCAGGCAAAACGCAAATCCCCAATTTCCCCCTGTTGTAGCATTTCGCGTCCCTTTACATGTCCTGCCGCGAATCGCCTTTGGTGTCCGATTGCCAGTTTCGTGTTTGCCTTGTCGCACGCTTCAATCATGGCATCAGCCTCTCTAAGATTAAGCGCCATCGGCTTCTCGCACATAATCCCCTTTACATACGGAGCCGCATTGACGACGATTTCGCAGTGTGTCTTATGCCATGTGCATACACTGACGATGTCTATATTCTCCTTATTGAGCATCTCCATATAGTCCGTATAAAGAGATTTCACAGAGAACTCGTCACCATACTTTTTCAGCTGTTCTTCGCTTATGTCCGCTGCGGCGACTATCTCGGTATGTTCGCAAGCGATGTATCCTCTTGAATGAGCGCGAGAAATGCCGCCAGTTCCGATAATTCCTACTCGGTATCTTTTTGTCATCAAAAAAACCTCCTTTTTAATGTATTTTAACAAAAAGGGGAAGGTACTTCAAGAGATTAATTTAATACCCCAAAAATGAAGGGTAAACTAAAGTCACCTCAATATTTGCCATATTCTTTGACTGCATTCACAAAAGCAAAGATATTTTCCAAAGGGACTTCTGGTTCGATTGCATGGGTAGGTCCGATTACCAGTCCTCCGCCTCTTCCCACAGTCCCTATCCGCTCTTTCACCTCTCTCCTTACATCTTCAGGCGTTCCAAAAGGCATCGTCGTCTGGATGCCAATTGTTCCCCAGAAAGCCAATCTATCCCCATATTTTTGCTTTAATTTTGCTGGGTCCATACATTCTGGCTGAACAGGGTTTAGACAATCAATCCCGATGTTGATGAAATCGGGTATGAATGGCTCAACGTAGCCGTCACTGTGGTAGTAAAAGAGAACGTCTGGCTTCACCTGTCTGGCGCTTTCAATCACCTTGGACAGCCTGGAGCCAAGCCACTCCCACCAGAGGTCGCGTGACATCATGGTCTTATGCTCCATGCCCACGTCATCGCCTATGTGGATGATATCTACCCCTGCCTCGGCAAACCTCCTTGCACGAAAACAGCTCAGCTCCGTTATCCTGTCAAGCAAGGCTTCAGCATATTCCCTTCTTATCAGAAAATCTGTCAAAAGCTCGTTGAAGCCCCTTATCTGCCAGGATACTTCGAATATTGTGCATGCCATGCCGCCTATAGCCGCAAGTCCCTGCTGATGTATCCTGCTTACCTCTTCTTCCAGGTGTTTATGCCTGTATTCGGCAGTGAAGTCAGGCAAGGGATAATCCTTGAACTCCTCAATCGACTTAACATCTGTTAAAGGCGCTATGAAATGGTCGAAGGCAGGATTTGAGCCAACTACAAAGGCAGTCCCCCATTCGTTGAATCTGGCCCCCTCCGGAAGGTTTTTATGGAACCGGGCGTACATTTTGGGGTCGATTTTGCTTCCCTTAAAGCCCACCCAGCCATAATCGTATTCTGCACCAAAATATTCAGCAGGATTGTCTGAACCTGTTTTTTCTTTAAAAAGCCTGAATGCCTCACGATTAAAACCTGTCAAGTCCATAGGTACCCTATCGGGCACTTTTAGCCTGAGCGTCGTCAGCAACCTTTCCTTAGGAGTCATAGTTTTGCCTCCTTATCTATTCTGTTTTTGGCACCGA
Source organism: Candidatus Poribacteria bacterium (assembly GCA_012961655.1). GTDB lineage: Bacteria > Poribacteria > WGA-4E > DTYX01 > DTYX01 > DTYX01. Next base: position 2,505 of record DTYX01000253.1, on the reverse strand, counting down.
TTCAATTTTTCCACTTTCTATCGACTTATTTGCAGCGATTGTCACAGCTAAGGTTTTAACACCATCTGCGTAATCTGTTCTGACCATTTCTTGATTGCCAGTCTTGACAGCTTCTATGAAAAGTTCTATCTGTCTTAAATAACCTGATTCTTTCCCGTCATAGTCAATGGCGTTGCCTTCTATGTTCCCTTGCAGTTTCGTATCATGCTGAAGTTTTAGATAAAGGTCATTTCCAACCAACTCGGTAGCAAATCCTCCTTCAACACGAGCGACACATGTGCTTGTTACATTCCCTACTGCACCGGAGGAGAATTTCAGATTGCATGTCGTACATTCATCGAAGTCAGCGAAGTAAATCCCCTTTTTCCCAAATGCCAAGACAGATTCCACATCTCCCATAAAATAACGCAGAAGGTCAAAAACATGCGTGCTTTGCTCAAGCATCTGTCCTCCGCTCATTTCAAATTTCCCCCACCACGGGTGTCCTGGGCCTGCTCTACCCATAAAACGTCCACATCCCATATGTAATTCTCTTGAACCGATGAGTTCTTTTGCTTTTTCTGTAATATCGCTGTAACGAGCCATGTACCCAACTTGATTAATGATGCCCCTCTTTTCGATTACATCGCTTGTGCGTAAAGCAGTATCAAGGTCGAGCGCCACCGGTTTTGCTACGAATACAGCTTTTGCTACCTCTGCTGAGTCTGCAACCTGTGTAGTATGGGCTCCGGGTGGAATGCAAGTAAAGACAACATCGAGTTCCTCTTTTTCTAACATTTCGGCATGTTTTGTGTAAACTTTTGCGCCGCGAGGTTTTGCGGCTATTTCCGCCCGCTCTTCAATAAGGTCACAAATAGCAGTTACTTGAGCATCTTCTATCTTATCTAAGCTTCCAAGGTAATTTGATGCGATGCCTCCTGCACCGATAAATCCGATTTTCATAAGAAAAACCCCCAGTTTTTTCTGGAAAAAAATGATCGAATCTTCTATAGTCTACCGTTTAGCCCCAATTAAACACCACTCCCAAATACTCATCTTTGCGCTTATCCAAGCCATCGTAGGCTTCTTGGCATTCTGAGGGGGGCAGAAGATGTGTCAAAAGAGGCGAAGTTTTTAGAGCCCCTGAAAGAAGCCAGCCGAGAAGCTTACGCAAGTTACCTATAATTGAATGGCGCACGAAGTCGCTTTCAGGAATCTGATAAAGCCATTCTAATGAGCCTTTCATCATGATGCCCTGAACGTGCATTCTGAATAGCATGGGTGTAACATCCATTGTCACTCGTTTCCTTGGGCTTCCAAGCAGGATTACCTCGCCGTGACAGCGGGTCAACTCAACAGCAGAAGCAATGAGTTCTGACTTTCCAACGGCTTCAATTACGATTTGAGCTCCTTTTTCTTTTGTCCAATCCATCACAGCTTTCTTAAGCTCTTCCCTCTGCGGATTGACTGTATGCTCAATTCCACACTCTTTGGCCCTTTGCAAACGGAAATCGCTAATGTCCACTGCCATCACATCCGCCCCATTCATCAAACTAAGTTGCGCTGCGAAATTGCCTACCAAACCCATGCCGATAACAAGCACACTATCGCCTAATGAGAAATCAGCCTTGCGCGCTGCAGTGATAGCAACCGCCGCCATTCGGGCGAAAACAGCGATTTGAGGGGAAAGCCCTTCAGGCACTTTTATGCAAACCCCTTCCGTGTTCACCTTCCAATGTGACGCATGAGGCGCTGTACTGAGGACAATGTCACCAACTTGATAGCCAGAAACTTCACTCCCCACTGCTAAAACTTCTCCCACGTTGCCGTAGCCAGGGTAGCGAGGATAACGAAATTCGCCAATCCCCGGAACTTCTCGCTCCAAACCCGTAAAGGAAGCTCCCTCAGTCCCAGCGCTTATCACTGAATAGAGAGTCTTGATAAGCAATTCCTTTGGACCAAGAGGAGACTCAGTTAGCTCGAAATCTTCTAATATCACTTTATATGGCTCTAAAAAAACTATCCTTTCTGCTTTCATACAAACCTCCAAAAAGATAGACTTTTCATACCGCAGTTTCCACTCTTACTCCAAGTACCTCCCCTAACTTCTTAAGCTCTTCTACGTAGTCGCCGTAAACTACAGCGTGATGGTTGCCGTAATCGGCCTGCTTCTTTAGAAATTTGTAAGCATCGGGCACTTTAATAATTATCTGTATCTACGCATACAGTCGTCCCATACCCCCAATCGTGGTACTCGTGCAATGAATATGGAAGAGGAGGCTGTTGTAGTCCTTCCATCTTCAGCCCTGGCACATCATGGGAAATGCTTATCAAATTTTCGTCAATTCCTTAAAAATTGCCTCTCCACAGTTTATGCTTACAGCATTAGCCCCGCGTTCAAAAATGAGCTTTTTTATGGCGAAATAGACTTTTACGGATTTAAGTGGCGGCACAGAGGCACGCCGCTACGCTTGGAGCTAGGAACTGGGTGCTTGGCGCGGGAGGCTAACAACGTGCTAGCACCGC
>DTYX01000252.1 GCA_012961655.1 Candidatus Poribacteria bacterium | reverse complement strand
AATTGGCAGCGAGCACGATGGACGATTCCTAAAAGGGATGGTCGATGATGTTCGCATCTATAATCGCGTTTTGAGCCCTAAGGAAGTAAAACAGAATTTCAACGTGCAGTCGAATGAACTGACGGTGAGCCTCAAAGATAAACTCGCTACTCGCTGGGGAAATCTCAAGAAGGCTGCGCTTTCTCAGTGAAAGCTTAGCCGATTTCATAAGGAACGGCGGAAGAAGATGGTACATAACACAGCTTTTTCCGCCGTTCTAATTCTCCAGGCTGTTTCTCACCGTGATAAATTGTCAAACTAAATCTCATACTTCAATTCGACCCACTGTCCAGTACGCGCGGATTGGACGATGCTATCATGCGCAAGCATTGAACGATAACTGCTTGCGATATCGCTTTGTACAACACTTCGGTCAGCCGTCTGTACAGCTTTGATGAATGCCTGTATCTCCGACAAGAATCCCGACTCGACCAAGCCCTCCTGTCCCGCTGTGGTGAGATTAATCTGATGCAGTGTATGATACACGCGGTCATGTACAAAGGTGAGGGAATGCCCATCGCGGACGAACAGCATCGCATCATCTTCACCATAAATCGTCACTTGTTCGTCAGGATAAACTCCGCTTGTATGCGCACAGAATGCCAACGAGCCAGCCGCGCCGGATTCGAAGACCATCTGAATTGCCCATGTGTTTGGCTCAGGACTCAAGGCATGGACGGCTGTGACTTTTCCCATAAGCCACGGTGCGAGGTCAATCAGATGGATGCAGAAGTCCAGTAGAAATGTACTTCTCGGCGAACTATTGTTGTATCTGCTGAAGGAGCGCTGCATAACCAGCATCGCCGGCTTGCCAAATCTGTCCGTCCCCATCTGTTCTTTCATACGCACGTAAAGAGGCGTGTAGCGTTTCTTGAACGCTGTCATGCAAAGCTGTCCTGTATCTTTCGCTACGCGCGCGACGGCTAATGCGCCTGCCGCATCAACTGCAGGCGGCTTTTCGGTATAAACAGGCAGTCTAGCTTTCAGAACAATTGGCGCAAGCTGCGCATGTTGTTCGGGACCGATACAGATGATAACGGCATCCAATTCGGCTTCGTCCAACATCTGTTCCATACGTGTGAATACTAAATTTGCGCCGAATTTCTCGGCATTGCGTTTGGCTTTGTTTTCATCCAAGTCACATACTGCTTCAAGTTTGACTTCAGGAATATATAACAGAGACGGATATATCTTCTTCGTTGATAATCCTCCAGCACCTATGATTCCTAATTTAACTTTTTCCATCTGAAATTCCTTTGCATACGTCAGCATGCGCAATACCATACGTATCAACTTAAGAACCTTTATGTGATTTGTAGTGTTTTTGTTCCTTCAAAGGTGAGATTTTCACCGTCGGCTTCCACCAAAAGGCAAGTTTCCCCCTTTACAAAGGAAGGCTAAAGGATAAAGGTTAAAAGCTAAAGACTTTTCGGAAATTCTGAAATCTCATTATCACTGACTTTCACCGACCCTTCACTTCCTTCCTTTCCCCGCGTTCTTATAATCCTCCACTTTATAAACTATTTTAGACTTTCCGACCGGTACACATGTCCTTCGATATTCCGGCGCTGTCTTCCGTCGAATTTCTATTTTTCAAAATACACAACCGTATACTGACTCCCCACTGCGATGACGCCTTTTTTATACCGTTTAATTTCTCCTGAACTGGGATAAAGCCAGACAACGTAATGCCCACCAGTATCAAGGTCAACACGTCCGCGAACGCCGCCAGGGTAATTTTGAATCTCTGTTTTGTTGAATTTATTTTATCATAGCTTATCATCTGCGTCAAGATTAAAATGTCATTGACATATTCTAATACCACTCTGACTTGAAAATAAAGCATAAATAGTATTAACAATTATGTCCGAAAGGGAACGCGCATCTGAGACGTCGAAAAACAGACGGCTTTTTTACTTTATTCTCATCTGTTTCTGTGATATAATTAAAATCCTAAAATCTATTTTAAGTGATAAAAGTCGGGAGACGCTATGAAATTGAGTAATCGGAAAAGAGATAAGGTTATTCCATTATGTCGTCCGTGGATTGGTGAAGCCGAAATTGAAGCAGTAGCTGAAGTTCTCAAATTGGGTTGGCTAAGCACAGGGCCAAAGACTGCAGAATTCGAGCGTCGTTTTGCGGAATATATCGGGGTGAAACATGCTTTAGCGGTGAGTTCTTGTACGGCGGGATTGCATCTTGCTTTGATTGCGGCTGGTGTCGGCTCAGGCGACGAGGTAATAACAACACCCTATACTTTCACTGCAACATCGGAGGTGATTGCATACACCGGCGCGCGGCCGGTATTTGCGGATATCGATGCAAGAACTCTGAATATCCTGCCCGAAGATATCGAAAAGAGAGTTACAAAAGCGACGAAAGCCATCATCCCAGTAGATATTGCGGGATTGCCCTGCGAACAAGAATCTATCATTCAGATAGCAAATAGGCATAATCTTTGCATTATAGATGATGCGGCACACGCCGTCTCCGCGGAATACAGAGGCGTAAAAATCGGCGCTATTGCCGATATGTCTTCCTTTAGTTTTTACGCTACCAAAAATTTAACCACCGCGGAAGGTGGAATGGTTACAACGGACAACGATGATTTTGCCAATCAGATTCGCTTAATCCATTATCATGCCAGAGACAAGGATGCTTGGGCGAGACAGCAGAGCCAAAACAGATGGTATTATGATGTCACGGCGCAGGGATATAAGTACAATATGTCGGATATTCAGGCAGCGCTAGGTTTATGCCAATTGGCGAAGATTGAAAAGCAATACGAGCGACGGATAAAAATAGTAGACAGATACAACAAAGCATTCGAAGAGATGCCCGAAATTGTTATTCCCAAAGACATCGAAGATGGAAAGCACGCCTGGCATCTTTACATAATTCAGCTTAATACCGAACGGTTGAATATCACACGCGATGAATTTATCAATGCTATGCTTGAGGAAAACGTTGAATGTGGAGTACACTATATTCCATTGCATTTCCATATGTTTTATCAGCAGAAATATGGCTACAAAAAGGGAGATTTTCCCAATGCCGAGAAAGCTTACGAGCGGGTTGCGACGTTGCCTCTGCATCCGAATCTGACAGAGGATGACGCGGATTATGTTATCGAAGCGGTTAAAAGGGTTATATGCTAACTAAGAGGGATTCCACTTCAGCTTATTTCCGTAGCGGTAAAAGGCAAAGGGCAAGGAGGCAAAAGGGCAAAGGGGCTAGAGGGCAATTTCCATCTTGCCCTTGTATATTCATGACTCACTAACTTTCAACAAAGTCTCGTAGTATCAAGGAGAAGAAACATGAAAGCAGCAGTTTTTGAAGCCGCAAACAGATTGAGCATACAAGATAAACCTATACCACAATTGGCGCCCGGCGATGTATTGGTTAAAGTTGAACTCTGTGGAATCTGCGCCTCTGACCTGATGGCTCTCAGAGGAGAGATTACGGACTATTCTCCACCTGTGGTGATGGGGCATGAGGTGTCGGGGGTTGTGACGGAAAGCCGTCGTGATTCTGTCAAAGTGGGTGAAAGAATCACAGTGAATCCGATGATTTCATGCGGCGAGTGCCACTACTGCCGCAGCGATTTGGACAAATATTGTCAAGAATTGTATGGTATCGGACACGACATCGATGGCGGTTATGCGGAATATCTTCGGATACCGAGACAAGCCGTAGAAAACGGCTGTCTGCTCTCTGTTCCCAATGAGATTCCAGCGGAAGAGGTGATGTTCATTGAAGCTTTAGGCTGTTGTCTAAACGCAATGCGCGAGACCATTTTCCGTGAGAGCGTGGCAATCCTCGGCGCAGGCTCAATCGGATTGACTTTCGTAAAACTCGCCAAACTGAGGGGATTACAGACTTTCGTCGTTGAACCGTTAGGACACAGAAGGGAGATGGCGGAACAATTAGACGCTGATTGTGTTGCAAATTTAGATGAAATTCCGAAATTGATGGATGTTGCAAACGGTGGTGTGGATACTGTCATACTCGCGACGAACAATATAGATGCGCTTGATTTGATGTTCAAGCTCGCAAAACGTGGCGCTTGTCTAAATTTCTTCGGACTGTTCCCAAAAGGCAACGAGTTGAAACTGGAATTGGAAGAGTTGCATTTCATGGGTTACAAAATTCTGGCGTCCTGGGCTTTTTCCAGATGGAGTATGAATGAATCGCGTAAAATGATTGTCGAAGGCGCTATCAACTTTGAAGGATTTTTGACACACCGTTTTCCGCTGGAGAAAGCTGTTGGAGCCTTTGAGAATACCGCTAATAGGCATGGAATTAAGACTGCTCTGGTACCGTGAAAAGCGAGAGAGCGAGGCAAGCAAGAGGTGAATGAAATTGCTAATGAAAAAATATGAAGGACTAACGTAGCAGGAAAGATTTGGTAGAGCTTTAGAATATTTAGGAGAACGAAATAAAAATATCCCACTACAACAAGTAGAAGAAGATGTGCAAAAAGCAATTAAAGAAGTTAGAGCGAATTGGTGCAAATCTGATTGTGCCGATTCCTCGCCAAAGCATACATTTGTCCTGTCCTCATCATGGGGCAAGCTCAAAGCTGGATATTGATTTTTGGAAAAGGTTATCAAAGAAAAGAGGGGAAATCAAATTCATGAGAAAAAAGAGAATATTTTCGTAGACATTTAACAGAAAGAGGATTTGAAAATGTTCCTAAGTTCCCGATTCTCCCGGCTCTCGGGATGGCGCAGTTTCCGCTGTTACTGACTTAGAAGGAGGTTACCATGATTTATCAAAATGAACCAATACTGATACGTTTTACTGTTGTTTCGATTTGTATCGCTCTGCTTTTCTCGTCTATTGGCTGTGCAGATAGAAAAATTGGACAGCGAGCTGATGTTTCTGAGGAGTTTAAGATAGCGTCTGAAGCGCTTGCGAAAGCGGAGGAGGCGATGGAAAAAGCCGGGATTGCCATCTCGTTCAGCGACCTTGGAGACCTTGGTGCAGGCAATATTACGGAGATTCTTCCAAGCCCGCTGGATTTAGCCCAACTGGAAAAAGAAAATCCCGAGTTGATTCGAGATGCCATCGAATCGATGTATAGCGTCCTCGACGCTCTGCCGGGACAGGCAATATCAGTACCGGCTGCTCCTTTAGCGCCCGCTGTTGAACCACCAGTCCTGTCAAAGAGTGACCTTATGTTGCTTCATCTGCATCTCGGTTATCTTTATGTGTTAAAGGTAGTTGGCAAATTAGCTCTTGAGGGGATGGGACCTGATGGTAAACCTAACACGGAGGATGACCTCTTCCTGATTGAGTTTCCCGAAGATTTCGAAAATGAAGAGGGATATAAATTTGAGCTAACTGATAACGGACACGCTCGATTTGACGCCATCGCTAAATTACCAGACCCCAAACCCGAGGATTATCTCAAGCAGTTTACGGAAAGTGAACGTCAAGCGATTATCGATTCACTCTTTCTATTGCTTGGCGCAAAAGTGAGAATCTTGCCGATTCCTGCCGTTGGAATCAAGGAACAAACACCACAAATTGATAAAAGAATCTACCGGCGTGATGCGCTGTTCCACTTCGAGAAAGCGACTGAACTGGCAAAAGCAATCGCGCCAGAACTCGAGGATGCGCTTGATGAATTTAACCGTGTGATTGCAAAAGTATTTGCGGAAGATTTTCTGGAAAAAGCAGAGGAATGGCACTTCAAGGTCGAAAATATAGATGAAGTAGAGGAGCGCCTGCGAAAACTGATTGGGAAAGCAAAATAGCAAAGGAGGGATAGTTATGCAATTCAAAATCACAGAAAAATTTGGTTATCTCATCATCATAGCAATGGTGCTTTGCAGCGCTAGCGGAATCTGGGCTCAAGAGGATGATGCTCAAGAGCCGCTGTTTCTGTTCCGAGGCGCGCGTCCAATGGGGATAGGTAATGCATTTGAAGCCGTTGCTGATGATATCAATGCGTTACATTATAATCCAGCGGGAATTGCTCAAACGGATGAGACTTCGTTTGAGCTTTTAGCCATCCGCCCCAGAGTTACGATTGATTTAGTCGAGGAAGTGAGTACCATTACCGATTTCTTCAACGACACCATCAAACCACTCACAGAAAGCGATGACCCTTTAACAGATGCAACACTGAAGAAAGAACGTGAAGATTTAGTAGTTCGATTTGATGATATTCTCAGCAAACGATTGGGGCTGATGGTGGATTTACCGTCAATCGGTTTAGTTGTACCGTTTCATGTGAGTGAGTATAAAGCCGCTGTAGGCAGCATGTTCTACACCCAAAACCTGAACTCTATTCGCGTGCTACGACAGGGATTGCCCTGGAAGGATGCAGTCAAAGAACTCTTGGATGATGCGGTAGTTTACCGTGTCGCTTTTCAATGGGCGTTTACCCTCGCAGGCGCAGTCGAAATTCCCCTCAATCAGGCGCCACTTCTTGATAAGGCTTATGTCGGCGCTTCCTTCCGTTATATCAATCGGCAGATTTTTACTGATGCCGATGACCCGTTTAGGATAGAAGATGTGCTTAATCCGGATAGCTTCAAAGAGAAATACTTTGACATTGAGGATGATGATTTTGCTCAATTCGCCAGCGACAATTTCAAGTCTCAAACAGGTTACACTATCGATATCGGGACAATCCTCTCGCCGATTGAAGGTGTAGACGTGGGATTGTCGCTACGTAACCTCATCAACAGTTTGAGCATCGAAGAGGCGGACGAAAGCCGGGGCTTTCCGCGAAATATCACCCTTGCCGTAGCCACTAAACCTTTCAAGCTACTGAATATGGAGAACTCCATGCTGGATTTGACTCTCGTTGCCGCATGGAATGACCCCAACGGCGATGATGGACTGGGTGAGTTCAAAAACGATTCCTTCACTGATAACATTCACCTTGGCGCAGAATTGGTTCTGCTGCCGAAAGGATGGATTTCAGTAGCACTGCGAACTGGAAATAATCAAGGTTTTCTAACTTTTGGCGTCTCCCTCAAATTGTTGAAGATACTCGACCTCAATGTGCTCCGATATGGAGACTTAGAAGCCGATTGGTACGTCGCATCACTCGGGATTGTATTCTGATGCAGAGTGTGCGTGTCCTAAACGCCTTGAACTCAAGTTCAGGCTAAAAGCTGAAGTCGTCTCTTTAATTTGAAAAGTAAAAAGACGACTAATACCGGCCTTTAGTCCACTTGAGTGAACTTCAGTTCTTAGCCTGCGAATTGATTCGCAGGCTTAAATTGATACGAATGAATGGTATATCGAAGTGAATAAATTTAAAACATATCTTGAATTTATCCGTTATCCATTATTTGCCATCCCCATCGTGGCGACTTTGCCCGGGATTGTGTTGGCGAGCGATAAATTCACATGGCAGGCGCCTTTAGCTTTTGTAGGTCGAGATTCACATCTCGACTTTTCCCCCATGTACGGGGGGATGCAAGAAGGTGTGTCGAATTTGGAAATTCGATACTTCAACTTCGCTCAGTACAGGCTCTACGAGTTTATTTTCAGAGAAAACTCCACATAGTACAAAATCAAATAAAACAGACCAATCAACTCATATCCTGCATCTGTTTCATAGCGACAATTCCCGTTTTTCTGTTTCTCTCTTCTCAGCCTGCTTTTTCCTTAGAACCTGGGATTATCACTACCATAGCGGGAAATGGCAAAGCTGGATTCTCAGGAGACTATATGATATCCATGCTGCCAGGCGCTATCTGTGGGTTGTAGGCAATAATGGTATAGTGCTGAAAAAGTTCGTGCCCTGGCTGCGTGAGGATTTTCCAGTGGAACCTCATGCGGAGGACACATATTGCGGCAACCTATATGACACCGGATTTGCTGTAGAAGAGAAAGATAGGCTCGCCACATCTTGGGGAGAGCTAAAAGGTGGTATGTAAGACTACGCTCGTGTACTGGGAATCAGTCCTACCACAGTGATTAACGAATT
>DTYX01000251.1 GCA_012961655.1 Candidatus Poribacteria bacterium | reverse complement strand
GTTAGTATCAAGTTTTGAAAAATCAGAAACCGAGTTTTTCCGAAAAACTCGGTTTCTACGCATCTGTTACTTAATACAACCAAGTTTCCTAAGATGTTCGACTGATTCGGCGACGCGAATTTCCGTTTCCTCTTTGGTGAGATTTTCACCATGGCATCCCTCGATTTCCATCGTAAATGGTCCATGGAATCCAACACCGTTGAGGATTCGAAAGACCTCCGCAAAATCCACGACGCCTGTGCCAAACGTGGGGAAACACCACGAGCGCAGTTTGCCATTGGTGTCCTTAAGGTGAACGCCGGCCACATATTCGGCGATTTTTTTCACTTCGCCGTGTGCTGTTTTGCCTTCATTGTAGAAATAGATATTGCCTGTGTCAAAATTGACGCGAATATTCGGGTGATTGACGCCTCTCATCGTTTCCAGGGCGATATCTCCGTTGTGGATGAGGTCAGGATGAGTTTCCATCGCCACTTTAATGCCTTTCTTTGCGGCGACGTCGCCAACTCGACGCAAGCGGTCATACACGATTGATTTATCGAGTTCGCCGGCGTGAACGCTGGTGAAAATCACCTTGGCGCCCATCACCTCCGCCGAGTCAACGGCAGGGGCGAAATTTTGGGCGACGTTTTCATCGGCGACATCGCATCTGGCTGAAACGGTCGTCGCTGTCAAACCATAGCGCGTCAACTCTTCACGGACTTTTTCCGCATCCGCAAGTGCAGGCGCGCCTATCTCGACGTGTTTCACACCGATTTTTGCCAGGTGTTCATACGCTCCAGCGCGGTATTTTCCATAACTTCCTATGTTACAAGATAAAATATTCATCACATTCCTCCTGAAAATGCATCAGTTTTCTAAAGGCTTTTGAGTTTGTCGATTTATCACTCTATCACTTCGTTTGCAAACGACTTTTTCTAATGAAAAGCTCATCATTTTTACTATAACGAAATCGCACTTGGCGCCAACCTCTTCAAGTTTTTCAGATATCGTTTATGGATTTTCGCTTCGACCAGGACTGAATTATCCTCATAGCTCTGGTCTAAAACTTCACCATGCGTGTAGATATAGTTGAGAACTTTCCCACCATCTTTGTGCGAAAGTAGAAGCGAAATTTGGACATCGTTTTGTGAAATGAATTCCACTAGACGAGATTTTAACCGTTCCAAACCTTCGCCTGTAAGCGCGGAGATGGCGATGCTATCAGGATATTCGTTTTGCAGAACACGAAGTTCATCGTAAGATTCCAGATTATCAATTTTATTAAGCAGCATCAGCGTCGGTTTATCAACCACTTTTAATTCTTCTAAAACCTGATTCACCGCTTTAATCTGCTTCAGCGCCTCGGGGTGACTGGCATCGACAATATGCAACAGTAAATCCGCTTCTGTAACCTCTTCAAGAGTGGCTTTGAATGAAGCGACGAGATGATGTGGAAGTTTTTTGATGAAACCAACTGTGTCAGTCAGGAAGATGCGATGATTTTCAGGTAACTGGACGATGCGAGTTGTTGGGTCAAGAGTGGCAAACAATTTATCTTCAGTGAGAATGTGTTCATCTGTAAGAACGTTAAGTAGAGTGGACTTGCCCGCGTTTGTATATCCAACAATGGCGGCGGACATCATCTCTTTGCGGCGACTACGTTGAACTGTCCGATGCCGCTCGATTTCTTGCAGTTCTCGCTTTAGATGGGAGATTCTAACCCGAATCAACTTTCGGTCAATTTGCAATTGAGTCTCGCCAGGCCCTCGTGTTCCAGTACCTCCAACATGCCCCGCGCCCGCACCAGCTCCCAGACGCGAGAGATGTGTCCACTGACGGGTCAAGCGTGGTAAAGCGTACTGAAGTTGGGCTAGTTCCACTTGTACTTTCGCTTCTTTAGTCCGCGCGCGTTGGGCAAAGATATCTAAAATTAAAGCAGCGCGGTCAATAACGCGTATATCAGTCATCTTTTCCAAATTGCGAGTTTGCGCTGGGCTGAGGTCATTATCAAAAATAAACACATCCGCTTGCATTTCAGCGCTTAGGTTTTGAAGTTCCTGAACTTTTCCGCTACCGATATAATATGCCGGATTGGGCGCAGGACGTTGATGCAGCACCCGACATACAACTTCAAATCCTGCCGTATCCGCCAATAGGGCAAGTTCTTGCAAAGATTCTTCCGCTGCTTCTTTGCTTATGTCCGACAGTTTAACACCTACGATAACTGCTCTTTCTAGCTTTTCCTCTAATTTTTGGATTTCTTGCATGTATTACCTCATTGTTGTGTCCACCCACATTTTGACATCGTTTCACATAGCATCTCTTTCGTGAAACGAGCTTTATCGATGAATAGAATGCAACCAGTAATTCCTCTTCGATTAATTCAAAACGTGGAGGAGGAAGATTGTATTCTCGCATCAGATTAATCATGCGTAAGATACCTTTGCCGCGTCGTTCCATGAAACCCAACCCTGTAAGAAACGACACCAAGGTCTGATTTCGCGAAAACTGCTTATATTTCATCGTTTCCAGAGTAATGGTGTTCGGCAGCCCCCCCGGGCTGTACAATTCAATTCTATCATCAAAAATGAAGAGCCGAATTGCCGCGCCGGAGATTAAATAATCGCGGTGGGCGATGGCGTTAATAATCGCCTCCCTAATCGCTTCAATTGGATACTCTAACCTATCCACCCGTTGAATGCCATCGGGAATGGTAGAACTATTCTTTATGTTCCTTGTGACAAAACTGATTGCGCCGCGAATCATGTCCGGCAGTTGTCCTTGGATGTCTTTCTGGTCAATGACATCTGAATCAAAGCTGGAAGCGATAAAGGCGCTCGCTCGAATCTCAGATGAGGGGAAAAAACGCTGTGGCAATTTGCCAAACGTTAATATCCCCGCTAACGTAGGAAATATACCATCGGCGGTTTCCACCATTATCCCCGTATTTATAAGTTCACGGAGAAGTAATTGCGAGTCATCAACTGTTAGTTCAGATTGCGCTAAGCGCAAAAGATAGCGATTGATGGCTGTCAAATCCAGGTCATCGATATCACCTGCGTAAACAGGAGCTTCATCCGCCGCGACCAGCCGCCGTTGTTGAAATAATCGCGCAAGTTCCGCTGTAGTAGGTTGTTGTTTAGTCGAGCCAACTCTAATGAAATACTGACCTCTT
>DTYX01000250.1 GCA_012961655.1 Candidatus Poribacteria bacterium | reverse complement strand
CTACGACGTTTTTTTCCGTAGAGCCGTCCTTTACCAACCCAAATTATTTCATGGGGAATTTCTGTCTGAATTTGAGTACCTATTGATAGAAATTTCTTCGTATTGTCTCCAAGATTTCTTCTAAATTGGTACAATGGGTTGGAAAACGAATGTTTTCAATATTCGCATGCAGATGGCATTCAGGTTCATGAGATATTCCCGCGACTTCGGGTCTGACTTTATCATATCGAAAAAAATAGCTATCAGGACGCTGATAGTGGTAGTTGTATTCGATAAGCTCATAAGTGCCGTCGTCCTGAATATGGACGTATTCTTTCTCGAAAGAGTAATCCATCAGGAACGCCAGGCTGGTGTCTCCGCCGGTCGGGAGCCATTATCGCAGCTAAAACTTTTCCCCCACCGCGATATAAAGCAGCTCTATTGATGATGATTGGACATTTATCGACCAATCCTGTGATGTAGTTGAAATAATCTTGAATTGTTTCCACTATTACGGTTTCCTCTTGCCGGACATTAAGTCTTGTTTATGTCCATAAGTACTAGCCCATACGTTCAGGTCAAAACTTTCTGTGATTTCGTCTTTGCACCACTTTTCATAAAACTCTTCAGATGACATGTCGTAGGTTTTTTCGTACCACTCAAGCTGTTCATCCAGTTCTGCAAGCACCCTTTTCAGTAACGAAACTTCATCTTCAGGTTCTTTTTCTACTGTTCCATTTTCATGGACTTTATACCCTCTCTTAGGCACAAGCGTGATAGCTCCATTGCAGAGTATACAGTAAAACGTGTGTTCATTTGGAGCCAAATAGCTGACAAGCTCTGGTCCTATGACAATCTGTCCGTTTTCATCGGTTTCTAATTCCTTGACGTAGGTCATTTTAGCACCTCCCTGTATAGTTCATAACGGAGTACTCATTTTGTAGGTCGAAATACCGTAAGAGCCCTGTTCCGACGGGATCCTGTCGGCAAGCTCAGTACAAGCTCTACAAGCTTACTTTCCGAAAAAGCTCTATAACAAATTGCTAAGTATTTTATCATAAAGCAGCCAGTTTATCAACGGCAATTACTGGAGAACAGAATACAAATTCCCCACTTGTTGCACGCTTAACGCAAACTTCTATTTTGCGCACTGAAAAAGCATAATGCAAACTAACAGTTTGCACTACAAAAATATTGTCATGGGGAATTTCTAAAAATGAGAACACAAATTCAAACCTCTTATTCACCCAGGTCAAAGGGAGAAATCACATCCTTTTTATGTTTCAGCTTTGCTTCATTCAAACGTTTTCTCTGTTGTGCTATATGCCTATGGAATACTTTGGGAACATCATCTTCTTGATTGTATATCTTTTCTATTCGCTCAAGACGTTCAAGGAGTTTTGTCACCCTAATTGAAAACTGTTTTTCATATTCCTCTTTGGTATATTCCCTGTCGAAAATTTGCGAAAAAAGCGACTTTAAATCGGGATATCTTGGAATATATCCGATCGGTGTTTCGATGGCGTTGTACTCGCTATGAACTCTGCCCTCCATCCACAGCAGCCATACTTTCTTATCAACTTTCTCATTGAGGAATTTGCCATCTTCTTTGAGAAAGTAATTGGTTGAAAAGATTTTTGGCGGCTTATCAAGCACTTCGCCAAATTTGAAGTGATTAGTGATATAAGTTCCGAGGGGAATAACTAAAAAATCCATATTTGCCATTGAATCATGAATTCTGATTCCCTCTTCCCCTATTGTCGCAGATGTTGTTTCAGATTCAAGCGCTGCGCCGATGAAAACTCCGTGCGACCAGCTTAATGACTCGACCACAGCCGGGTTGGTATCTGAATCTCTGCCGCCGTAAATAACTGCTGACAGCGGAACGCCGTCCGGATGGTGAAGATTTGGATTTGCGTTCTCCAGCTCATTTATCCCGATAGTATATCGCGCGTTCGGATGGGCTGGAGGCACTTCTTTGCCATCAGAGCCAACCTTTCCCTCCTCCCATTCACCGGAAAAATTAATCCCCGCTGATGGCAATTCTTTTCCCATTCCTAACCAATAAGGGGTTCCATCGACGATTAATACATTTGAGAAAATGAGTTCCCGTGGAGTAGTCAGAGCCTCATAGATAACTGGGTCATCAGTCGGATTGATATCGCGTATAATGCCGAATATTCCTTGCTCGACATTTGCCGCGTATGCGACACCATCCTCCCCAGCTCTAATGTAGGCGATATCATCGCCGATAATGGACTGACCAGGTATCATCGCGGTGGATGTCTTCCCGCAGGCGCTGGGGAACGCGCCGGCAAAATAGGTTACTCGCCCATTAGGTCCAGTTGGATGAACGCCCATAATAAACATGTGTTCACAAAGCCAACCCTCCCTATTTGCCTTGCTAATCGCAAGCCTGAGAGCCAATTTTTTTAAGCCGACGCTATTCCCGGCGTATTGATTATTTACGGTCAAGATGCGTTCCTCTTCCAAATCTATGTAGATTCTCCGCTGAGCTATATTTTTTGAATTCCCATTTTCATCGAGTTCGCCAGCGGAATGGATAAAATGGAAGAATTCATCCGAGCCATTTAAGTCTTGAAAATCTTTATACCCAGAGCGATAGAGAATGGTTTCACTGTGGGCGACATACGCCGAATCAGTAATCTGAAGAGCGGGAATTGAAAACTTTGAATTATTTGGTCCAAGGCAAAAGAAGCAGACGAGCATCTCCTTGCCTGTCATAATGCCATCAAGTAGTTTCATCATCTCAGACAATCCCGTCTCTCTATCAATCGTGTTGATTGATTTGCTGAGCTTTTCCCCTTCTGGCAGGAGAACTCTTGTATTGGCACGGTCGCGGGCTTGGTCAAAATAACCATCGAAGTGGATTGTATGGCCCTCTATCGCAAGTGGACTTTCCTCCTTATTTTGTATCGCTAATTTTCTGACATAATCGATATCCTCTTTGGCATCCGTAATGACTGTTACCTTGGCCGGCTGGCATAAGCGGATATATTTTTCCACGATGTTTGACACATGCTCATTTTTCAAAGCGGAGAGTTTGCTGAGATTTATGTCATTTAAAACGTTATCCATTTTAACACCTCTTATTATCGGTATATCAAAAACGATGTTTTTCAATTTTTCAATGTAGCCATCCAATCAAGAGAATGGATTGGAATCATATTAAAGTCTTGAGTTTTTATCAGCGTGGTCTGAAAATCTGTGGCTCTTAGTTATTAAAACCACGTCGTATACAACGGCACTTTGATAATAATGCTCATCAGTCCCCAATAACATCCAACCACAAAATCACCGACGACTAATCCCATAAAAAACGGCACAACTTTCCTATATGATTTCACTCCACCGTGTCTGAGAACAATAAATTTGACGAGCCAGCAGATAAACAGCGCAAACCAATACACGTCGATAGTTCCTGAACTCACGCCTAAAACGTAGCCGGCTGGATGAAATGGCCACCAGACGAAACGCATGCGCATCCATGATAGGAATAGCGCAAAGAGAAGCGACCCGCTGATGATGGTAATCGCCCCGTAATCCGGCGTCCGCGGATATTGCAACCAACCTGCGAGATTGTTATACGCTTGCCAGCCAGCGCCCAGCAGTTCGCCCGCTGTCGAAGCGCCATAAATATATAGGGTGTAGGGGTAAATCCAGAAAGTTAAAACTACTCCGAATATTATCGCTGACATCATAGCCCAAACTAATCTTTTCGAGCTTGCCCCGGTTCGTTCTGAAATTTTGAAGGATTCTAGTTGATGCGGCATGGGGTGACTGCGATTGAAGCGATTGAACCAATAGAGCAGCGCGAACATGGTCAGATTGGCGGTTCCCAAGCGGCGTGTGCCAAGAACTGAAATCAATACCAATTGAGGATTTACAAGGACGATAGCGTGCAGCGGTGGTCCTAGCTCGGCGCGCATCCGCGTCAATGCCGTCGCGATGGCGAAATACAATCCGAAAAAGGCGACAACTAACCATAACGACATGCCCCACCGGCTTCCGAAGAACATCAGCAGAATGAAGCTAATTATCAAACCGATTGTCGCCGTTCGATATCGCATCGGCTCTTGAGAATCATCAATCGGCGATTTGAGTCCGATGACTCGTTTAAAGACTGCCCAAAAGTGTTTCCGACCTGCAATCAATGCCCACACACAAAGCCACATCATTGCCCCAGCCGCCTGTTCGCCAAGGAATGGATATCCGGGGATTTTATCAAACCCCATAATGCGACCAAATACGCGCTCACCTTTTCGGAACAGATAGAAAAACCATGTGGAGAAAGTCAAATCCAAAGGTATCAAAAATGAGAGGCCAATGAGGAAAGGATAGAACCGAATAGGCAAGGAACCGATGGAGTTCCATGGCTCATCGGTGAAAAATGTACCCAGGTCGTAATCGGCTTCTTTTATCGGTATTCGAGGCACCGAGGGATATAAAAAGTTCAAACCGTTGATGAGGCTAATGAATCCCGCGACGCCAAATCCTATCCACATAACCTTATTCCGAAAAAATCCCGATGTCGTCGATGTCATTTCGAGAGGAATTTGGATGATAGGATACGCTAAACGCTCATTTTCGACCCACTGCTTTCTGATAATCACGTTGATGCACATCAGCATGAAAAACAGCAGACAGACTAAAAACGACCATGCTATCATCGGACGAATCCAACTGCGCACATATTCGCTTTGAAAAAAAGTCGTCTCGCCACGGTAAAAATCTTCGGCAACTCTGGGATTTGAAATGACCAGCCACTGCGGTAGATATTTGTGAAACAGGTTTGCCCAGTCGTTCTCGGGAGTGGCGTATTTGTAACCATGAGCCAAAACACCCATAAGGCAAACCATGTTGTCATGCGCGGTGAACGCTAAGGTGGCGGAGATAATCACGTAAATCATCAACAATTCACCGCTCGAGAAAGAAATAACGGGCAGAAACCGTTTTAAAAGGAAGTTTAAAACGACCAATACAAAAAGAAAGAAAACGGAAATCTGCGGCAGGGACATGGATGACCAATGGAGAGAATGCCATATCATCTCTTCTAAAGCGACTAAATAAACACAAAGCGGCATCAGTAACAGACCGAAAATTATGGCTTTTACGGATATTCTGCTATCGGGTGATTTCTCTGGGGCTATGATGCGTTCAGTTTTGATTTCAGTTCTCCTTTCCCGCGTTTCAGAGAGTGTTCCGCAGTTTTTTCAACACCTCTATTACCTCTTCGCCATGCTTGCTCACATTTACCTTGTCAAAGATATAAGCGATCTTTCTATCCTTATCGATGATAAAAGTCTTTCGCTGAGAGTAAGTTTCTTGGGGATTCAGAACGCCAAATGCCTTAGAAACTTTTTTGTCGCTGTCGCTTAACAGTTCAAATGGGAGTTCATTCTCCGCCTTGAATCTCTTTTGAGTATCGATATCGTCAAGACTGACGCCAAGGATGATAGCGCCCATCTTCTGGATTTCATCATGGCTGTCACGCAGCATATTAGCTTCAAGCGTTCACCCTGACGTAAACGCCTTTGGGTAGAAATACAAGATAACCCAAGAACCTCTCAGGCTAGAAAGTTTGATGTTTTTTCCATTGGTCGCAGGAGCTTCAAAATCCGGCGCAGTTTCACCCAATTGTAAAACACCTGCAATACTTGACGATGGTTCAATTGATTTAGCCATCTCGGTAGTTCCTCCTCTATTCTCTCTTTTCCCACAAGCATTAATCGCAATAAACATAACTTAATCACCTCCATCTAATTTTTGAGATTTATAAAAACTAATGCTGTTATCGTCGTTATCATTCCGACAACTGTTCGTCTTTCCAACCTTTCGCCCAAAAGTGAAACGGCGATGACAACGGTAAAAAGAAGGCCGGCAGAAGCGGAAATCGGAAAGACAATCATGCCCGGCAACTTCTCCAGAGCAAATATCAGAGCTCCACTGCCCAGTATGTTCGAACTTCCTATTACCACTCCGTAGATAATGTCTCCCCAAGATGGCACTATCCGTTTCCATAGAAGCAACCATACAGAAACGATAGCGGTTGTACCGAATAAAAACAGCAGGTACATCGGTTTTTCGGAGGGCGGCGATAGTTCGTTGAAAGATTTCATCGCCACTTGAGAACCACCTGAAAACAGGAACAGGGTAGCGATGACCAAACCCAACCATTTTGTTTCCTCCCTTTTAGAGGCAGAAGCGATTCCCCGCGGCTGATTGTCCCGTCGTCTTGCAGCCAACAATGGCAGTGAAATACAAGCCAAAACAATGCCTATCACTTGCCATCCGTTGGGAATTTCTTGCCAATATATGATAGAGAAGAGAACTGGGATGATGACTGCGATTCGCACGATTGCCATCGATACAGCGATACCTCTCGCATTCATAGCATAGAGAATCAGAAAGAAGCATACCACGTAGGTGACGCCGTTCATCGTCCCGAAAATCATGGTCGGGGACGAGAACTGAAACCTCCCCTCACTGACAACGGAAAAGATACTGAGCAGTGCGGCGACGATGTAATTCACCGCGCCGACAGCTAAGAGGTTTTGTCCTCTACTTCCCGAATGCTTCAACAATAATCCAAAAGATGAGATGAGAATAATGTTCGCGATTAAAAATATCATTTGCACCTATTTTTTCTGTGAAACGTAAAACATAGGGAGTGGATTTTCATTTCACCCCCACTTTTTGGAGCTTTCTCTCATTGAGTAGGGAGAGGGGTTTATAAGCTATTTTAGCCTTTCCGAGAGAACTCTGTCTAACAGGCGTTTGCGTCTGTAGTTACTCACCCCTCTATTACGGCAACCCTTTTAGTGAATACTATACAATAACTCAATGGATGCTGTCAACAATTTTTTGTTTTTTTCAATCAGAAATTCTCTTGACCTTCAGATTTAGATATGCTATTCTATTACAACAACTACCATTAAAATGCCTACAATGCCTACATTGAACGACATTTCATTGTAGGCAATTGTAAATGTGGACAACGTAGGCAATAGCGAATGCGCCGGCAATTCCTCTCTACGCCGTAAGCCTATTGAATAATGGTAGAAATTGGAATATGTAGTGTCCAAAAGACACATATTTGTATCTCTATTTTTTATAAAACCGAAACATTCAGAGGAGAAACGAAAATGTTATCAAGAAACACCCAAAACATCCAGATTATCACATTCACGAGCATTTTGTGCTTGCTTATTATCGGCAGTGCAAGCATCGTTTTTGCCTCCGCGTATAACGGTGAATGCTGGGTTGTTAATGGCGGTAGTTCTTTAATCGTAAGGATTATCCCCGCTACCGGCGAAATCGACTTGAGTAATATGATTGATTTGAATCCCGCTCCACCAGCGGATTACGCTGCTGTAAATCCCAGAGATGGAGCGCTTTGGGTAGCGCTTTCGGCTGCTAAT
>DTYX01000249.1 GCA_012961655.1 Candidatus Poribacteria bacterium | reverse complement strand
TGCCTGGAAGAATACTCCAAAAGCTATCCCAAAGTCGTTCAAGGTGGTAAAACTGTTACAGTAGAACAAGCCGTCAATGACATCAGCGAAATTGTCGAGCAGTTAATAGAAGATTCACGCCAGCGGAACGTGCCTGTAGGACTTGATGAAATGTCTCGATTTTACCTGCTCAATCTGGTTGGCAAGCGGAAAGTTTCTTTCAATGAACTGAACCGAAAATTGCTGAATCTCTCCATCACGATGGATGATTTACGCAACGCTCAGTTAGTTATTGGACGGGGAGAACAGATTGAGCCAGTCTCAGAAACGGATAGAGAAAAATATCTGAAGGGACGTCTGGACTCTGGGGGAACTTTGACATACATCGACAAGCTACAC
The DNA here is from genome assembly GCA_012961655.1 of Candidatus Poribacteria bacterium. GTDB lineage: Bacteria > Poribacteria > WGA-4E > DTYX01 > DTYX01 > DTYX01. Next base: position 8,906 of record DTYX01000249.1, on the reverse strand, counting down.
TACCTCTATTGTCTCTATGCCAATAACCAACGGTTGGAAACTTACATCACGCCCTGGAAGGATAATACTTTGACCGAGACGTGCCAGTTATTGTTTGAGCGGACAAAGGATTCGGTATATCAACGCATCCAGAGACAATTTAGTCAGATGCAATTGTTGTAGTGGGATTCAAAGGAAATTCACTCGGGTTATTGGGCAGGTTGTTGTTTCAATTCCTTCAGGGAAGGTAGCCGTTTAACCTGTTTCCCCATCAAGGGACAGAGACTTTCAAAGGATTTATCAAATGTCAACATCGTATGTTTCTTTGGCATTTCTATAGCGATAATTGCATCAGCAAGTTGTGGGCAATTTCGTATAGTCTGCCCTACTCGACAGTCGTCGAGTACCCGGAGAAAAAGTGGTAACTTGTCGATAAATCCTTTATTCTTCCGATGTGGTTTGATAAGTTCTTCTTGGGTGAGAAGTTTTAAGATTTTGCGGTGTTTATTCCAAAACTTGGCAATGGTACAATTTGCTTCGCATTTAATTTGCCCAAGAAATTCTTCAAAGCTTTTGTCGATAGAAGCTTTCGCTAGTGGACACTTCGCTTGGTTCGTGACAAAATCTTTGATACTATCGTTAAAATTTTGAAGGCTGGCAATAATCAATGTCTCAAGGGCGGCAAGCGCTTTTGGTTTATCATTTTTCGAATCATCCTCTGAAAGTAAAGCGGATACAGCTCCCAATACAATTTTGATTTCGCGTGTTTTGAAGCTTTGTGTGTAATAGAAAAGAGCATCTGCTGGCGACTCTTCTTCCAGCACTGTGTAGTAAAGGTTAATCAGCGTTTTAACAACACGTTGCTTAAACTCGTAAAACACGAAGAAGGATGTGTAACACGGTTGCGTCTCGGTGGTCGCCCTTATCTCCTGTTTCAGTAAAGAATGCCCCAAAAACCGATTGATGTGAACAGATGTTTCAAGAAACCACGTCTGTTTCGTCGTCTTCTTCATAAGCCTCCTCTGGTGCAGAAGGAAAAATGTCAATATCCTGTTTGTACAGCGTTGAGATCTTTTTGAGAACATCCTTCGGGTTACGCAATTTACCATCGATGCATTCTTCAAGGATGGTTTGGAGCGTTGCAATTTGGTGTGGTTTATAATTTCGCCATTTTTGTTGGCGGAGGGCTCCTTCTAAAGCTGATAGCGCTAATCTGACTTCTCGGTCTTCTTCTGTGATAAACTCCCAACTTTCTTGTAGTTTCCTTTTAGCCAGATGGACGTACATCGGAGCCTCTGGAGTATGTAGAGATTCTCGAAACTCTTGGAGATAATCTATCGCTTGGCGGAGGATTTTGTTGCGTTTGTAGTTTCGAAAAGGCTGGGAAATTCGTTGGACTTTTTGAGGTCTTTCAAAATGAATTACACTTAAAGATTCTTCTTGGGGCACTTCTTCATCAATAGAGGGCACTAGTTCTCCGGTGGGAACTGTTATGGGCAAGATTTCGTTTGAAATCCCCCATCTTTCGTCCGTAAATGGATTGGTTTGACGGGTTCTGTCTTGTTCGTCCCAAACAGAAGTAAGGACTATTTTTCCCCAAGAGAGACTGGTTTCGCCGGTCAGATTTTCTTGAGCAACCATTCTACACCTCCAAAATATATTTTGTGATGCCACTAACCATTTCTTTGACTATATTGTAGCCTTTATCAAGAAAGGGTTCAAGGTCATTAATCTGAATCTCTTCAGTATAACAATCGACATCATAGAAAAGACCAACATCGGGGTTTTCGAAGCTTTTCGGTTCACCAGTAATCAACTGGATTGGAGTGATTCTCTGAGGAATTTCTTCCTCTTTCACGGGGCCAAATTGAAGATGAAAACTGTAACCCTTTTTTTCAAAATTAAACAGGAATCCGACGTCTTTAAATTCAGGTACCAGAACTTCGCTTAACTCTTTTTGGGGACGATAAAATCTTTCTTGGATAACGCGGTTAAGTTCATCAAAGGGGAAATCTACAGGACAAATCCAAAAAAATCGCACTCCAGCTCGGCGGATGTCGTTAATAGGGACTTTATCCGTATATGCTTTTTTTCCTTTTAAGGTGCGGGACTTAAATGCCTGAAAGTTCTCTGGCGCATCCATCGCGCTTACGATGCGATTATGTGCAATGAGCAATGAAGAGAACGTCTTATCATCAGTAAGTCGTATTTGAAGCCCGTCTGTTCGCCAATTTGCATAGAGTCGATTTAACTCAACCCCAATCTGGTTTTTCTCATCATAAAACAAAAGGTTGGGATGAAAGCGAAGTTCAAAAATAATCTTTCTTAGTTGTAGTGTACCATGTATTTCAGTCATGATAATACCGTAATTAGAATCCATAAAACGCGGTATCTACCGCTTTGTTGGTGGCGGTTTTTAATGCCTGTAACGGCCGAGACCGCCAAACTCGTTTAGTGTCCTTCGACAATACATTTGTACCATCGGACCTGCCAAGTCCAGAGCGATATGAGACGAGGGCGTGTATCCCAAAGCCCTTTCCGCTCCACGTATAACCTGCTCAACTATCGGTACAAACGTGTAGGTTACTCAGACTAACCTTAGTCTAGTCAACTCTAAGTTGTAGTAGCATTCCTACAAGCTCGTTCCTTTTAAGGGGCGGATAGTTGACTGCTGTTTTTAGTTTGAAGTATTTTACCATAAGTCAAAAAAATTAGCAAGATAAAAAGAGAGCAAAAAATCATGCGTATTGTTCCCATGAAGGGCTACAACTTCATAACACGAAGCGCTATTAGCCGTGGCGATGCTAAAGAGTTTCGGCAGAAATTGAGTATAATTGAATTTCTCCGCCGTGTCAAATCTCATGAGTTAAAACCAGGGGAGTATACAGTATTCGGACTAAGTGAACTGTTTACACGATTCGGGTGTGGTGTCGAACAAGTCTCACAACTGCTACTGGACATACTGAATGACTCATCTGTAAAAAATCGGTTGGACGGCAGCGGTTCTGTGGTGCAATTTATTATCAACGGTGAATTAGTCACAGGTAGGTATCTTTCCATGCGGGTGGAGGAGCAAGAAATCCCATTGACTCCGATTTTTGGGACAATATTGAAACAACTGGGCAAAAACCATTATCATGCCGAGTTTAGTATTTCTTAACTGCTAAGTGATATTAAGGAAAAATCCGGTTCACGTTTTTATAATAATTGACAAAGCGTCAAAAATAAGTTATAATCTAACAAATTAAGCGACATTCAAAGGAATAAGCAGAATGCTTTATAAAGGTTACGAGTTAGATAGATTTCAAGAGGAAGCCATAGATTCTATCACACAAGGACATTCGGTCATTGTGGCGGCGCCGACGGGCGCTGGAAAAACGGTTATCGCGGAATATGCGGTTGAGAAGTGCATAGAGCAAAATAAGCGCATTATCTACACTGCTCCCATCAAAGCCTTGAGCAATCAAAAATATCGGGATTTTTACAAAGACTACGGCGACTTGATTGGCATTATGACGGGGGATGTCGTGCTGAATCCTTTTGCGTCCGTCTTGATAATGACGACGGAAATTTTCAGGAATACGATATTCGATGACATCACGCGTCTTTTGGATGTTGAATATGTGATTTTCGATGAAATTCATTACATCAACGATATTGAACGAGGCACCGTCTGGGAAGAGAGTATTATCTTCGCGCCGCAGAATATCAAGTTCGTCTGCTTGAGCGCGACGATGCCGAATCTGCGACAATTCGCCGAGTGGATGCAGTCCGTGCGCGATTGTCACATCGATATAGTCGAAGAGACAGAACGTCCGGTGCCTCTGATACATAAGTTATATCTAGAAGGATACGGCATCGGCAGTTTATCCGACCTAAAAGCGGTGTATCAATTCGAACAACAATCGAAATTTTGGGATATTTGGGATGAAGATGAATGGTGGCGCGAGTTTGAAGATGAATATGAGCCGCAGAAACCGAAAGAACTGGATTGGGAAAAATTGACTATCGTCAAAACTGATTTGATAAACTATATCCGTAAAAATCGGCAACTGCCGTGTCTCCATTTCTGTTTCAGCAGAAAAGGATGTGAAGAGAACGCTTTTCTGCATGCGAGTAGGAACGGTTCGCGAACCGCCCGTCCTTTCTTAGATGAGGCGAGAAAGAGGAAAATTCTCGCGCTCTACGACGATTTATGTCAGCGATACCAAATACATAACGACCCAAATATTGAAGAATTCCGACAACTAGTAGCAAACGGTGTGGCGTATCACCATGCAGGCATGCTGCCGACATTGAAGGAGGTTGTCGAACGATTATTCACTTCCGGATTGCTTCAACTGCTTTTTACCACTGAGACATTCGCCGTCGGCATCAATATGCCCGCTTGTTCAGTCGTTTTTGAAAGTCTGGAGAAATTCGACGGAGAAAACTTTCGCTACTTGAAAACCCGCGAATATCACCAGATGTCGGGACGAGCGGGGCGGCGCGGCATTGATACCGTGGGCTATGTGTACGCGCGTGTCAATCCAAGATTTGCCGATTGCGACGAGGTAGAGCGCATCGTGGAAGGCGAAGTCGAACCTATCGAAAGTCAGTTTAATCTGTCTTATGCCAGCTTGCTGAATTTATACGCCAAATACGGTGAGGACATTTACGATGTCTGTTCGATGAGTTTGAACAACTATCAAACTTACGAGCGAATCAGACAGTTGGAAGGACGTGTTGAAGTTCTCAGGCGAAAATTAGAAGGATTGCCGGAACTCCAATGCGTCTATCAAGACGTTGAGGCGATAGAGGAAATTAAAGGATACAATCAGATTATCCAAAAGATTGAATTGGAAAGGGAAGCCCTAAAACCTAAGCGGAATGAGATAAAACGAAAATATCGCGGTAAGAAGAACAGGAAAATTCGAGCTAACAAGTTAGCCCAACTGGAAAAGCAACTTGATAAATTCGATGTGCTGAAAACTCAGAGGAGATGCTACGGTTGTGAACAGATTCAGATGTGCAAGCGACAATACAAGGAAATCGAAAGCTATCGACGGAAAATCGATACCTTGCAAAAACAGAAGGAGATTTTGAAAAATCATCTGCGCGAACAGATTCACCGTCGTCTTCAAGTGCTTGAAAAATTAGGATATATTGATGAAGTCCCGAAAGGACGGGCTGGCACAAAGGCGCGGGGGAATTTGGAGTTCGGGGTTCAGGACTCGGAATCTATTCATTCTGCATTCCGAATTCCGCATTCCGAAACCCGAATTCTATTGCCCAGAGGCGATGTCGCATCGAAAATATACGGTTATGAGATGCAAGTTACTCAACTTCTGTTCGGTGGACATTTCGAGCAACTGAATGAAGATTTCATCAACGTGCTGGTGATGGCAATCGTCCATGAATCCAAGCCCGATGAGTATTATCAAAAACTCAAAAGCAAAAATCTGAAGCGAATGCTCATCAAAGCTAACGAAGAGATAGAACGCATCCGGAATTGTGAAATACGGTGTAAGGTCGAAGAATTAACCCCAGTTTTAGATGACAAACTCAGCGTTGCTATGCTCGCCTGGAGCAAAGGTTGTGACTTTGAAGAATTACACAAGTATACTGATATCTCCGACGGAGATATCGTGCGCGCCTTTCGGTCGGCAATTGACCTGCTGCGCCAGATGCGGCGGGTGCTGGAAGGGCATGAAGATTTGCGCGATAGAATCTCGCGCTGTATTGCCAAAATCAACCGCGATGTAGTAGACGCGGAAAGGCAATTGCGCGTTGAACAATGAAAGGGGCAAAACGGTTAAGAAGCAAGGGGATTTGCCATAATATATGGAGGTACAAAAATGGAACAAGAATTCGAGCTCAAACTAACTTTAAAGATTCGTGAAGCGAAACCAGATGATGCTCAATGGCTTCATGATTACTGCTTTTCAACCCTTCCTAGGAAGGAAGTAGAGGAAGAATTATCCTCTGATATCGAAAAGATGGGAAAGGGTGAAGTCCATCGCTTGGTCGCTGTCGCCGGCGATTACACGATTGGTAACATTCGGTTGGAGTTCAATAAATATGGCGACCCAGAGTTAGCCCAAATTGAGGAATTAGCGGTGGCGCCACCATTTCGTGGCTTGGACGTTGCCGACAAATTAATGGAATGTATCTCAGACGTCGCCAGGGAAAAAGGGGTAAAAACTCTTCAAGTTCAACCGCAAAGGTCAGAATCGAGAGTTGTTAATTACTACAAAAAACAAGGATTTACAGAGCCGCCTTATGTTACCCTCTATAAACAGTTGGAAGAAGCGGGAGTTGAAGAGACGGAGGAGATAGAGGAGGAGAGTGCGTCAAAACAAGAGGGCGAACAACAATTATTAGTAGGAGATGAACAATGAATAATAAATTGTTATCGCTGCTCGCTTGTTTAACTTTAGCGGCGTTTGTTTTGAGCTGTGGCAGTCAAAACCAGTATCTTTCCAAGGGGAAAGAGTTGATAAAATCCAACAAACGCCGGAAAGAAGAGAGAGCAGCAGTTGAATTTAAGAAAGCCGTAGAGCAAGAACCCGATAACGCAGAAGCGCATTATCTGTTAGGGTACTACGACGAAAAATCCACTGTAGAAGAACGCAGTAGGCAGATGTATCTTGCTTACACTTATGATAGGAAAAAATATATCGATATTCTGGTTTATGAAACGCTCCGAGACCGGGAGCAGGTGGTCAAAGAAGTCAGAAATTCAGCCTTGAACGCTCTCAAAAGGATATACGAAAGTGGTGATAGAGGCAAAAAAGATGTCTTAAAACAGTTGATGAAGGCCATCAAATCTAAGGATAATCGCGACCGATACGATGCCGGATGGGCTCTGGCTGAATTGGGCAAAGATGACCCCGGTACTATTGTTCCCAAATTAATCGACCTACTCGACCACAAACGGATGGAAACTCGCCTCAACGCTGTTGTCGCCTTAGGGGAAATAGGCGATAAAAGTGCGGTGCCACGGCTAGTGGAGTTGATTAATTCCGGCTCAGCGGAAAAAAAGCGTGATAGGGAAACCGCCGAACTCCGCCGACTCGCCGTCGAGGCTTTAAGGAAAATAGGCGGCGTCGATTCTGTGGATGAACTGGTGCGGATTTTAGAAAATAGAGGTTCCTCAATGCGAGTAGACGCAATCGAGGCATTGAGCGAAATCGGGGATGAAAAGGCTGTCCCTTCGCTTTTGAAAGTTCTCGGAGAGAAAGGCAGTAGACAAGTAGTAGTAACATTTAGGTAACTTTGGCACACATAAGAAACAGCTACGCAATACGCATTTGGGAGGTTACCATGATACGAAAAACTTTTATATTCTGCATTCTTATATCATTATTCGCCTTTTCGATTTTGGGATGCGGACAAAATAATTATTACGATGAACGCCTCAAAATGAGGGTGCAGAGATTGGACAGCGACTTGGAAGGTCGCTGGTCTACCAACGGAGTAATTATAACTGAAATCACTCCTGGCGGGCCAGCGCATAAATCCGGACTGGAGGAAGGTGAATTAATCTCTTATCTAGTCGGCGAACGAGAGATTAAGAAAGTGAGAGATTACAAAAGCGCTATCAAGAAGGCGATGAAGAAAGACCGAAAGGCAAAACTGGTATTTTCAGAAAGACAGGAACCAGTTGAGGTTTCAGTCAGGAAGGCCGGCGAAAGTTTGGGGTTAAAGGTCAAAAATGAAAATCAGCGCGTAACTGTAGCTAAGGTTGCGCCAAAGAGCGCCGCAGACTTATCGGGCATCAAAGTTGGAGATGTCATTCTCAAAGTTATCGATGAGAAACAGATTGAAACTCTCAAGGATTACAAAAAAGCTGTTAAAGAGATTGCCAAGTACAGTAATAGCCTGGTCGTTCACACCATCGAATTAAGCGGAATCAAGCTGGCGGCCATAGAGGCTTTGGGAAATATCGGTGATAACAGAAGTCTAGACGCATTAATGGCGGCATTAGAAAGCGACGAGGTTTTCATGCGACGACCCGCGGCGCAGGCGCTGGAAAAATTTAGTGAAAAGGGGATAACCGATGAACGTTTGGTCGATTTAATGATAAAACATCTGCAAGCGGAAAACGAACCTGATTCTGAGATTCGCCGAAGTAGTGCTGTCATCTTAGGAAGATTGAAATCGACCAAAGCCATTCCTTATCTGATAGCCGCGCTGGAAGATGAAATTCCAGGCGTCCGCTTCAAAGCCGGACTTGCTCTCGCAAATATCGGTCCAGACGCCGTCGATGCTCTGATAGATTCGCTTCAGAGTGGCAATCCAAGTGTGCAAAATATTGCTGCTTCAGCGTTAGGTGATATCGGCGGCGGAAAAGCTCGTCAGGCTCTCATCAGAGCGCTCAAGCAAATTTCTGAGCCGACCGTGAAGCTTACAATCGCTGACGCGCTGGCGAAGGTGGGTGGAGAATATGCTCTTAGCGTTCTAAAACAGACACAAGAATCCACCAATGACCTCGGTTTGAAAGTATTTATCGAAGAGCTATTGGTCAAATCTATGTAAACAACTCCTTTGCCAGAAACCCGTTTTCTGGGAGAAAACGGGTTTCTCAATGTCGTTGTAATAGGAGGTCCCCAATAATGTCTCAACCGAAAATTGCAATCTTCGCGGCCAGCTTCGACCCTGTTACCTACGGCCATATCGCTCTAATTGAACGAGTGTTAAAACTAGATATTTTTGACCAATTGATAGTTGCAGTTGGCATTAATCCCGATAAGCCTGCGCTGTTTTCCGTCGAAGAACGCGTAGAGATGCTAAAGGAAGTAACCCAAAAATATCCTAACGTCCTAGTCGAACAGTACTCCGGCCTTACCGCCCACTACGCCAAAGAACGCGGGGCTTCGGTAATAATACGCGGGTTGCGCGCCTTTACCGATTTTGAATACGAACTCCAGATGGCATTGATGAAC
>DTYX01000248.1 GCA_012961655.1 Candidatus Poribacteria bacterium | reverse complement strand
TTCCTTCCTTCTTGCTATCTGTTCGTCTTCGATGGTGCTCGCCATTCGACCGCACCCAATGACGCCAACCCGAAATACAGCTTTTTTTGCCTTAGCCTCTGCTTCGGCAATTAGGTTTTTCATTTTTTTATCTCCTGTTTTCAAGGACAAAATTCAGGGAATCCAACGCCCTTCATAGTAATAGTCTTCATCTTTTTGACTTAGGGAAAAACCTACTTTTTCATAGACACGACGAGCAGCAGGGACAAATTTAGTGTGAACATTTATGCGCTTTGCGCCGAGGTTCTTGAGTTCTTCTAAAACTCGACTGACCAGTGCAGTGCTGATTCCACGACAGCGATATTCAGGTAGAACAGCATTATTCTGGACTCTGCCAGTTTGCTGTTGCGGTTGATATTCAAGGGTAGCAAAGCCAACGATATTATCGTCTTCTATAGCTACATAGACCCAATCGAGATGTTCCTGGCAGAAGCGCTTGGCATTGTCCCAGCGTTTTTGTTGGGATTCTTTGTTTTCAGCCATGTGCGTCTTTTCACCATATGGACTGTTCAAAAATGCTGCTACATCAACGGAGCAGATTCGCTCAATCTCATCTGCTTTCGCCTTCCTAATTAACATATCGTTACCCCAAAAATATTTTTTCGATCTAAAATCTAAGTGGGTGCTTGCGATAACTTTAGCAATCACCATAGCTGCTTCAACCTCCTCGATTTGAGTAAAAAATTAGAGCGGAAGGCCTGCGTAGCGATGGCACCGCATTGACACACGAGTTTTGCGCTTATGTGCGGTAAAATGTTTGAACGAAAGATACAGTTTGGTCAGAGAAGTTCAAGAAAGTGGGAACTTAATTCTTGCTCCGTTTTGTCGTTCTGATTCATAAATTGCCATTATCATTTCTAACGATACTCTCCCCACTTTGCCCGATGATATATTTTCTCTGTCTTCTTTGATACATTGTACAAGTTCTTCTATTCCGGCTAGCCAGGGGTCACTTTTTTCAGTTTCAATCGGTTCTCCATCGCGAAAGCCAGTTAATCCACCATCGCTTTTTTTCCAGATTCGGACAAAAGGTTCCCAGCTATAAGCTCCATTAAGGTCAAGAGAATTTCTTTTCCCATGAACAGCAGAAAGTGTTCCATCGCTTCCCTCCAAAATGAGTTCATACGTACCATAGTTTCGTCTTCCGCCATACTCAAAGGTCGCATAAATCCCATTTTTAAAAGAAATGCAACCTGTTATAGTCTCCCGACTATCTTCCTTTTGAACGCGGGCAGAGAGCCAAGACGGTTCTGCATCTGCATAGAACAAAAGCGCATCAAAAGAATGAGTATCGTGTAAAAGGGAATTTATGCTTGTTGAGCCGCCAAGATTGTTAAAACGGACGCATCGCAGCTCTCCTATTTCTCCGCTTTGAGCAATCTTAAAAAGCTTTCGATAATTTGCCTCAAATCTCATCGAATGGTCGATGGAAAGTTTGACGTTCGCTTTATCACAGGCTTCAATCATTTTATCGGCTTCCTCTAAAGTATAAGCCATTGGCTTCTCACAGAATATACCTTTTACGCCAGATTCTGCTGCTTTGATGGTCGGTTCAGGATGCTGATTATCTTTCGTGCAGATTGAAACAATCTCCAATTCCTCTTTTTCTAGCATTTCTTCATAGTCAGTATATTGTTGTCTTGAAACGCCCCATTTCTCTGAAAAAGCTTGTAGTTTTGGCTCATCTATATCGCAAGCTGCAACAAGCGATGTAAAAGATGCTTTTTCATATCCACCCGCATGAACATTGGCAACGCGACCACATCCTATTATTCCAGCCTTATACATGTTCGTTAAAACCTCCTTAAAACGTAAATGGCATAGAGCATAGGGCTTGGGGCATAGGGCATAGGTGTTGGATTGGAAGGTTGGATGGTTGAAAGGATGGGATTATCCATCCAATCTTCCATTCTTCCATCCTTCCATCCGTATTGCTCTTAGCTCTTTGCCCTTTGCTAATTTTCTGCCTTAATCTTTCCCCAGGCAGTGGCTAGTTTTCCTACGAAAGAAATGGCAGAGATGCCCGTTGTTCTTCCTACTCCTTCCTTCATAATATCATTAATCTCCTCTAAGGAAAGAGCCACATTGAAAAGTCCCACGTCATCAATGATGCCCTTAGCAAAATCAGCACTACCTCCACCAATTCTTACCGGCTCGGGAACGTCGTTTGGTATATCAGTAGCAGCTAGTTCCGCGTCGAAAATTCCATTTACATAGGCTCGCACAGCTTTCTTATCATACGTACCCGCAACATGATGCCACTTTCCATCTGCTACTTTTGTCTTTGCATGAAGCTCGCTCCAAACACGCGCGCCATGAGTAAATGACACGAATAAGACATTTGTATCATCTGTACCGAGTCCGTAATTTGAACCTGGAGCACCATACTTATCAAGAATTCTTTGCCATTGTCCTCCACTTTTTTCAAGCTTAACCCAAGCTGTTATGCTCCATGTGGTTAAGACAAGGGAATCTTGATTCGGTATAAGTACGTAACTCTCGGGCTCTCCAGGAAAAGAGAGAGCACCGTCAAACTCACCATTTACCCACTTGACACCGCCTTTGATTTCGCCATCATGCCCATTTCCTGAAGCATCCTTGGCTACCTCGCCTGTGCCCTCATCAAAAAGCCATATTCCTACAATGGCGTCTGAGGGAATTTTGGCATTACCCATGCTTGTGAACATCAGAAAAATGATGATTAAGCTTACATATACCATTGTTAATTTTGCTGCTATACTTTTCATTTTTTATGAACCTCCTTAATACATAGGGCAATACATGCTTTACCCGTACTTGGTTGTAGCCTAATCCAATTCCTCCAATTCTATAGTCGAATCTTTCACTCTGAAAAAGGCAGCTCTAATATCGGGCCGAACTCGATCGGGTCAGAGACCAACACACCCTCGTGTGAGGAATGGTGGCTGACCTCATCTCGTTATAGTCATTTTTGGATGAGAAATATACTCATTGTGTCTTTCGGCGACATTTCCCTCCTCGGCATCTTCTTTGTGTACATACACTCTATGTTTTATAACTATCTCTTCCCCTTTCTTAACAGTAGTTGGAGAAGCGTAGAATACTCCAGGACACATCCACCCATCATCGCGTACTATCCAATAAGTCGGATAGCTCGGATTATCTGGATGGTCGAACACCGCAAGACCATTCCATTCCTGGCAAGTTATCGGTCCTGAATAATCACACCATTTTGCCCTATTGGAGTGAATTTCCTTTTCATTTATCCCACCTTCTGAGTTCTGAATTCTTCCTCCTCCATCGAGTACTGAAATATGTTTTGCCACTCTCGTAGCTAACACGCCGTAAAGGCTTTTCTTAAAATGAGCATCCCGAGCTTTTGGGCTTAACTTAATCTTAAAATCTATTATCAGTTCCTTTGCGGTGCCATCGTCCGCTGCGCGGGGCTTCGCCTCCATTCGCAGGCCTTCCGCTGTAGTTCTCATAGTTATACTCCTTGTCATAATTATTTTGACTCGAACCGCCTACCGGCCGGTGTGGCGGTATCGAACTTCCCTTGGTTTTCTGGTTCTTTTGGCTCTCGTGTTAGCCGCCTTTCCTGCCTTGCGGGATTATTAGGGCCAAAAGTCGTATGTAGGTATAGAAAAAACGATTCCTGTTATGCTCCAGAGGCTACCCATTGTAAAATCGCCGAGAATAAGACCGAGGAAAAAAGGTGTAGCGCGCCGATATGCCTTGCATCCTCCATGCTTGAGAATGAGCCACTTTGCAATAGAACTCAAAAAAAGGCAGAACCAAAGATTGTACATTCCCCAACCATTTTCGTAAGACTTCT
>DTYX01000247.1 GCA_012961655.1 Candidatus Poribacteria bacterium | reverse complement strand
TGGGTGAATACTACTTTTTGGGAGAATCGGAACGGATAAAGAATCTGGATGCCGTGCTCGAAGAGGTAAACGGCAGATTGCCCGTTGTCTTCGGTTGTTCGGGGCTTTCCACTGTGCAGAGCGTCCTTTACGCCAGAGCGGCTCAGAAAGCCAAAGCGGATGCGGTTATCGCCATGGCTCCGGCAGCGGCGGGGGCGAATTTGGCTATTGATATGTTCCACCGGATAGCAGAGGTGTTCGACGGTCCGATATTCGTGCAGAACGCCAGCGGTCATTCGCCGCTCAACGGTGAACAGATTTCGCAGTTGATTGACGATGTGCCCAGTATTCAGTACGTCAAGGAAGAGCGGAATCCGCCTCCGCCGCATATCGCCGAGGTAAACCGGCTGGCTGGACATAAGTTGAAAACGATATTCAGCGGTTCAGCGGGCAAGCATATACCGACTGAGATTACCCGCGGCGCCAATGGATGCATGCCAGCGTGTGAATTAGGGGATGTTCTTGCCAAAATATTTGAGCTTTGGTGGGATGGATATGAGGCGGGCGCCCGTGATTTACATACCCGAGTTTTGCCTCTGATTAACTTAGAGAGTCATGCGTTCATGCGCTATATGCTCAAACGTCGCGGCGTCTTTACCTCCTTAGCGGAAAGGGCGCCGTCAAGGCAGTTGGATGATGATGATAAACGTGAAATCTCGGCGCTGTTAAAAGCCGTCGAGAATGATTTGAATGGTTTTCCATTCGGGCCAGAATAGCATGATTTATATATGTGTTGCGAAAAACTTACTTACTACGCAACACGAAATACGCATCACGCTTCACGTTTCAGACGAAAATTTTGTCACTATGCGGATTCTCAAATATTTAGTGATAGCACATGGATTATGGAAGGAGTAACGATTATGGCGTCGGGAAAAAAAGTATTGAGTGAATTAGTTCAGGAATCTGTCAACACCAATTCTAGTCCATCGGGCCTAAAGATTACCGACATGCGCATGGCGGTCGTCGCCAGCAACTACGACTATCCCATCATTCGGATTGATACGAACCAAGGAATCTATGGCATCGGCGAAGTACGGGACGCGGGGCACAAAGAGAATGCCCTGCAATTCAAAAGCATGCTGTTGGGACAAAACCCCTGTAACGTCGATATGATATTTCATGCTATCAAACGCTTCGGCAATTGGGGACGTGAAGGAGGCGGGGTTTCTGGGATTGAGATAGCCCTGTGGGATCTGGTAGGCAAAGTTTATGGCGTACCTTGTTATCAATTCCTCGGAGGAAAATACCGCGATAGAATCCGCCTTTACGCCGATACCCCTGCGCCTGCGGAGCCGACTCCCGAAGGTTATGCGGAGCGCGTGCTTGGACGCAAGAAGATGGGATTGACCTTTATCAAGTTTGACGTCGGCATCCACGTTCTCAGAGGATACGTTGAGGATGGTGTCGTCGGGACGCCGACCAAATACGAATACGGTCTCGGTCGCCGGTGGACGGCGCGAGGAACTGCAATTGGCGCTCAACTTACGGACAAGGGCATCGCTCGCTTTGTGGAGATTGTATCGGCTGTGCGTGAAGCAGTTGGTTGGGATATTCCGCTTGCTGTCGACCATTTTGGTCCGATTACCGTCAATGACGGTATCCGCTTAGGCCGCGCGTTAGAGCCTTACGGTTTAGCCTGGATGGAAGATATCATTCCTTGGTGGGACGTCGAAGGCAACCTTCAAGTTACTCGCGCTATCAATGTGCCAACGTTGAACGGCGAAGACATCTACCTGTGGGACGGCTGGCGGGAGATGATTGAAAGGCGCGCAATCGACATCATCCAACCCGACCTACTCACAGCGGGAGGGATGTTGGAGACGAAAAAGATTGCCGATTATGCCGAACGTTATGGCTTGCCCACAGTGCTTCACTTTGCCGGCTCGCCTATCGCTTTTATGGCAAATCTCCACTGCGCCGCCGCGATTCCGAGCTTTATCGCGCTGGAGAACCACGCCCTCGACCTGCCCTTCTGGAAGGATTTGGTGACCGGTCTGTCAGAGCCTTTAATTGAAGAGGGCTATGTACGTGTGCCGGAAAAGCCGGGTTTGGGAGTCGATCTAAACTACGAAGGGATTGAGGCAAATCTGCGTTTCCCCGGACTCTTTGAGCCAACCGACGAATGGAACAATCCCAAACTGGGATTCTGGCAACCCGATAGGCGTTGGGATAAATAGCTACACTTTAAAAAACTGGCTCTTCAGGATTAAGTGTGGAAATAAAAATTGTTTAAAATAGACTCTTTGTAATACGTAATGCGTAAAACGTAATTATTTCATGCTCTTGTTACATAATACCATTTCTCCTTGGCAATACAACATAAATACACAAAAGGTATGGCATAGAGCCTCTGGCTTAGGGTATCCTGTCTCTTGCTCTATGCCCTTTGCTCTTGGCATTGAGCATTGACGGCTAAAGTCACAAAAGCTGCTAATATTATATCTTTATGGAGAATTGGTATAAGTATAGCGGTTTTAGCAAAATGTGTCTTCACACTAAGGTCAGAAGAACCAAAAAACTTTGCACACTGTTGGGGAGGCAGATTTGCGAGAAAACTCGCGCGTGGCGACATTAAAAACCATTCTCATTGGTTCGATTTTAATACCTATTCAGGCGTATTGGGTTTTTTATTTGGAGTCGATTAGAGGCGGCGCCTATCCGACCTGCGTTTCCCTTTTTTACAACGTCGTCTTTGCCATATTTATCCTCATCTTATTCAATTTCCTTTTAAACAGACTATCGCCAAAATTCATCCTCCGTGAAGGAGAACTTCTGATAATCTATGCCATGCTGTGTATGGTTACCGCTCTTGCGGGACATGATATGGTACAGGTTTTAGGCCCCGCCCTCTCGCATGGATTCTGGTTTGCTACTCCGGAAAATGAATGGACTGAGCTATTTCATTCTTATATACCCACCTGGCTTTCCGTATCGGATAAAGGGATTTTGGAGGAGTATTACAAAGGCGAATCGACCTTATATACCGTCGAACACCTGCGAGGGTGGTTAAAGCCGGTGCTCTGGTGGTCCGCTTTTCTCTTTGTTATTCTTCTTATCATGAACTGCATCAATGTCCTTATCCGAAAACAGTGGACTGAGCGAGAGAGGCTGAGTTATCCGATAACTCAGTTGCCGCTTGCGATGATGAGGAACGCGGGCGCTTCTCACTTTTTGCGGCAAAAACTTATGTGGATAGGATTCAGCATTGCGGCTGGTATCAGTATTCTCAACGGTTTGAACGCGTTGTACCCGCAAATTCCTGCTCTACGTACAAAGACTTATGACCTAAGACCATTTTTCACAGAGAAGCCCTGGAACGCGATAGGTTGGACACCTATCTCACTTTATCCCTTCGTTATCGGGTTAAGTTTTTTTATACCGTTAGACCTATCGTTTTCTTCATGGTTCTTTTATCTTTTCTGGAAAGCTGAGAGAATCTTTGGCGCAATGCTCGGTTTGCGCGGTTTGCCCCGTTTTCCCTATGTGAACGAACAGTCTTTTGGCGCGTATATCGGCATATTTATCCTTGGACTTTGGGTGAGTCGAAATCATCTAAAAGCGGTCTTTAGGCAGGTATTTACGCGGCAAAAAGCGGATGATTCCGCTGAAACCACGCGATATCGTCTAGCCGTCGCCGGAGTTTTTTTAGGAATGGTCTTTTTGATAGGCTTTTGC